>CALKXZ010000306.1 GCA_938003775.1 uncultured Granulosicoccus sp.
CCACCATTGATTGCGGGGCGATTGACCCGACCGTGATAGCAGACGGTGCCATACTCGATAACCAGGTCCAGATTGCCCACAACGTTCAGATTGGCGCGCATACAGCCATTGCTGGATGCGTCGGCATCGCGGGTAGCACCCACATTGGCAGTCATTGTCAGATCGGTGGTGCCTGCAACATTGTGGGTCACCTTAACATCACTGATCGCGTTGTTATTAATGCCGCTTCACTTGTGACGCGATCCATCCCCGTGCCAGGGCGCTATGGTTCTGGTATGCCACTTCAATCAGAGTCGGTTTGGCGCCGTAGTTTTGTTACCCTAGGTAAGCTTGAAGACCTGCTTCGGCGGGTTCGAAAGTTAGAGCGTGCCGGGCCTGACTCTGGCGCTGACTGAATGACTGACAGGACCTGCTAAATCCGTGGACGATATTCGCGAAATACTGAAGTATCTGCCGCATCGCTATCCGTTTCTGATGGTGGATCGGGTAACAGAATTCGAAGCCAACAGCTCTCTTAAAGCACTTAAGAATGTCACGTTCAATGAGCCCATCTTTACGGGTCATTTTCCACAGTCGCCTATTTTTCCCGGTGTGCTAATCCTTGAGGCACTGGCGCAGGCATCCGCGTTATTGGCGTTCAAGAGTATGGGTGGCTATCCCAGTGATAAAACACTGTACCTGCTGGTGGGTATCGACAAGGCCCGTTTTAGGCGGCAAGTTATTCCCGGTGACCAACTGGTATTTGATGTGACAGTGCTCAAGAACAAACGCGGCATTTGGCGATTTGAAGCGAAGGCCAGTGTCGAGGGCGTGCTGGCGTGTTCGGCCGAGGTGTTGATTGCCCGTAACGAGATCGACGAGTGATCCATTCAACCGCTATCGTGGATCCATCCGCCCGGTTGGCCGACGATTGTCAGATCGGGGCATACGCCATCATTGGGGCCGATGTCAGCATTGGCAGTGGTACCACAGTCGGCTCACACGCCGTCATTAAGGGGCCAACGCGCATAGGTGCGAATAATCGCCTGTTTCAGTTCGTCTCTGTTGGTGATGACCCGCAAGATCTTAAATACGCAGGTGAAGTAACCGAACTTGAAATTGGTGATAACAACACCGTGCGAGAGTTTGCCACCATTAACCGAGGCACGGAAGGCGGTGGTGGTATTACCCGTATAGGCAGCCATAATCTGTTTATGGCCTATATTCATGTGGCCCACGATTGCATGATAGGTGATCACATTGTCATGGCTAACGGTGCATCGCTGGCTGGGCATGTCAGTGTGGGTAATCACGCAATCCTGGCAGGCTTTGCCTGCGTGCATCAGTTTTGCGAGGTGGGTGAACACGCATTTGTTGGTCTAAATTCGGTGGCTAATCGAGATGTTGCACCATTCACGATGGCTGTCGGTAACTACGCTGAAGCTAAAGGTATCAATAAAAACGGATTGAAGCGCCGCGACTTTAGCGATGCGGCAATACGCAGTTTACACAGAGCCTACAAAGTAATGATACGCCAACACGGTGATCGTGATGAAGCGGTTGCCACGCTAGCAGACGATGCAAAAACACACCCTGAAGTGGCGCGTTTCATTCAGTTTATTGAAGACAGTGAACGTGGCGTGGTGCGCTAGCGCACTGGAATATACTCCTGCAACATTAGTTTGTGCCGACACTCTAATTACGTTTTACCTGCAGTCAATTGCACTATTAGCGATGCCACGCGGTCCGAAGCCCCTGCATCGCCCATCTTATCTTTGACGTTTTTTAGCGCAAGGAGCATGTGGTTGCGCCGCTTTTCATCGTTCAGCAACGACAGCATATCAGCGGCCATAGCCTCAGGTGTCGCATCGTGTTGTACATACTCAGGCACAATTCGCCGACCAGCTACAATGTTCACCAACGAGATATCTGGTATCTTGATCAAGCGCTTCATGATGGCGTAATTGATCGTATTGATAATATACATGACAACCAGCGGAGTGCCGATCAGTGCGGTCTCCAAGGTGGCCGTGCCCGAGGCGACCAGTGCCGCGTCAGCTGCACGCATTGCGTCTCTGGAATCTCCGGTTACTACGCTCAGTGTAGCGGGGCGCTGAGTGCCGATTACCTGATCAATGACGGCCTTATCCAGTGTTGGTGCGACGGGGAGCAGAAACTGGCACTGTGGTACACGCTCTGCAATCAGCTTTGCGGTGCTGAGCATCACTGGCAGATTTCTGGTTATCTCCGAGCTACGGCTACCCGGTAGTAATGTCACAACCGGTGAATCGGTCTTAATAGCAAAGTGCGCGCGTGCCTCGAGCGCGGTGAAACGTGACACTGCATCAGCCACGACAGGGTTGCCAACGTAGGTAACGGGAATGTTGGCGCGCTGGTAAATATCGACTTCAAATGGGAATAGCACCGCCATGTGTGAGACCAGTGACCCAATGCGTGGTACGCGTCCGGCGCGCCAAGCCCACACCTGCGGACTGACGTAGAACAACACCGGTATTCCCTGTTTTTTTGCTGTTTCAGCAAGCTTGAGATTGAAATCCGGGTAGTCAATCAACATCAGTAGATCAGGCTTTCGCGCAATCAAACTCTGACGTAAAAGTTTGAGACGCTTGAGAAACTTGTGGTAGTTGATCAGTACATCAACAATGCCGATCACCGCAAGGTCGCGCGAATCAACCACTAATTCGGTACCCGATTGTTTCAGTGCTTCAGCGCCCATGCCAAAACTTGAAAATCGAATGCCTCGATCGGCTAATGCATCGAGCGCATGCGCTGCGTGAGCATCACCGGAAGCCTCGCCTGCGGAGACCATGATGGTCAGATCTTGTTGTACTGTCATGTTGATGGTCAGTTAGCGACAACAGCATGGTACCGCAGCTACGTCTGCGCAGCCTTACCAAACCCAATGTTGCCAGCGCCATAACAAACAGGCTGCCGTTATCAGACCCTGCAGCACTTGCTACTGTGTTGTTCTCGTTCCCAGATTGAGCCGCTGCGACGGTGGGTTCCATCAGCGAGGGCGTCACCTCACCTGTGTCACCTGTCGATACATTGAGATCATTGTTGCTCTGGTCAGTTTGAGCCTGAGTGGGTATCAGCGTGCCATCGTCGTTGATCGCGTTGTTGCTCAGGTCTAGATCCAATGTGCGTGATGCCAGCAGCAAGCGAATATCGTCGCGATCACCGGATTTGGGATCAACTTGTAACCGAAAGCGTGACTCACTTTGCTCGGGTAGGGTAGGTCGTTGACAGCGCAGCTCTGGACCGTAGGTGGAGCACTGCCAACCACTGTCACGAGACATGCCTGTCCACACAGAGTCATCAGCAACCCGAGCGATCAATTCGAGCTGTTGTGCACCCAATGCACCAATGTTGTTAATGCTAATGTCCAGCTCCAGGCCTTCGTCGGTCTGCGTTACGATGGGTTCTGTCACAGCCAGGTCGGTTGCGTACATCCGGTCAATAGACTGTGCATCGATAGCACTTAACGCATCTCGTTGACCTATTACGATGCCCTCAGGCGCGATGATGGTGCGTTTTTGCGTCTCGCTAAAGAAGTATTCGCCGTAATGCATGATCGAGCCATAGTCATAGGTACCGTGGTTCTCCACACCGGCGTCGAGTATGTTGAAGTTGATCTCTTTGTCCGGTGTTATCTGGTTCCAGTCAATCTGCACGTAATTGTCTCGGTCTGGTCGAGTATGTTCATGATACAAACCAAGTGCGTGTCCAATTTCGTGCACGATGCTACCCATCGAGCACGCGTCTGACACCATGATCGATTGTTGGTTGCCCTGCATTCCGACATAAGAGGCACAACTGTTACTGTTTTCGAATCGCAGATAGTGCGGGTACTGATCAGCATTCTGCGCTGTGCGCGCGACAAAACTTATACGGGTCTTTTGCATCCAGTGATCCATGGCCTGACGGATATTGCGTTGCTGAATCGGGCTATTGGACTCAGGCTCAAGGTAAGGAACTATGCCATCTGGCCAGCGCCCAAACGCATCGCTGCGCCCCAGACCACGTCCCTGCAATTGGTTGGGAATGAGCCCGTACTGATTCACGCGCCCTAGCAGTATATCGCCTTCGAATACAGCCATTCCTTGGATGACTTCGTATTGGAAAGAGCCGATGCTGCCATGGGTGGGTAAGGAGGCTGTGAAGTCGTTTAAGCGGTTCGGATCTGCAAAAAATTGCTCGCGACTCGTTGCTGGCGTGCTAGTGGTTATGATTAACAGCGCTAGACATGAAAACCTGGCAAGCGGGTACCCGAGGGCCCGTTCAAAAACGATTAGAGACATGGACTGGACTCACTTTATTATTATTTTTATGTGGTGTAACTGATCCAGTTTTTGCGATCAATTCATCCATCTGCACTATGTATCGGTACGGGCGTCAGTCTATGAACCCATTAACAGCGCAAAGCTGACAGCATTGCGCACTGGCTACGGACGTACTTTGCAAATAATCGACGGTGTGTCGTGCAGTTCACAGCAAAATTGCCAACAACTGTGAAAAAGCTATAACCTTGGCGACTGAGCTAGGAAGGGCAAACGGAGACATTGACACCCCAATCCACGACTATCAGCACCGCATCATGGCGTACGCCCACCTTGGTGATTATTGCGGGTTGTCTGATTGCGCTAATAGGCTTTGGCGCGCGTTCCTCGCTGGGTCTGTTTCTAGAGCCGATGACGACAACACGTGAATGGTCACGTGAGACGTTTGCACTGGCGTTAGCACTGCAGAACCTATTCTGGGGGCTGGGCTTGCCTTTGGCAGGTATTGTTGCGGACAAGTTTGGTGCTGCTCGAGTCATTATCCTGGGTACTGTGGTGTATGCGCTGGGTTTGTATTGCATGGGGCAGGTGGAGAGTGCCTTGCTGCTGTACCTGAGCGCTGGTGTGCTCAGCGGGCTAGGCATTGCGTTCTCGGCATTCTCACTGGCACTGGCCGCCATGGTTCGAGTGGTGAGCCCAGAGCGACGTACGGTAATTCTCGGATTAGGCACAGCGGCAGGCTCACTGGGGCAGGTTGTGTTTTCACCGCTGACACAGCATCTGATCGATTCGACCGGTTGGACGGCTGCATTGTCCGGCTTGTCAATTATTGTGCTGGCTATGATTCCACTGGCGTTGCTATTACCTGGTGGTGGGTCGAACACATCGGTTACTGCGGTCGATCAGTCGTTGCGCCATGCTCTGCGTGAAGCGTTGGCTCATCGTGGCTATGTATTGTTAACGCTTGGTTTTTTTGTTTGTGGTTTCCACGTGGCTTTCATTACTGTCCATTTTCCAGCCTATGTGCAAGATATCGGTCTGGATCCTCGCATCGGTGCGTGGAGTATTGCGATAATAGGTCTTTGCAATATCGTGGGCTCATTGTTGGCAGGATTCATTGGTCAGCGCCACAGCAAGAAACTGGCACTGTCTGCGATCTATTTTCTGCGCGCTGTGTTGATCCTAGTGTTGCTCTTTTCGCCCAAAACGCCGTTAGTTATTCTGAGCTTTGCCGCTGCTATGGGCCTATTGTGGTTGTCCACCGTACCGTTAACCACCGGTATCATTGCGCAGGTTTTTGGTATTCGCTATATGGCAACCCTATTTGGTATTGTTTTTCTGAGCCATCAAACGGGTAGTTTTATCGGTGTTTGGCTGGGTGGGTATCTGTACGATCTGACCGGTAGTTATGACGGAATGTGGTGGGCAGGTGCGGCATTGGGCTTAGCCGCCGCCCTTGTTCATTTACCCATTAATGAAAAACCGTTGGGACGTCTGGCGCTCGCTGAGCGCTGAACCGGCTGTGATCTGTTTATTGATTAAAACTCATCAGCCCGCCCGGCGCGTTGTCCATTGGTTGAAGTTGCACGAATGGCAACAACGCCAGTGGCAGGAACGCCGGTGGTAAATGCTGTAAACGTTGTGCCGTTGGTTGAATACTCCAACGGCAGACCCGGGAGGTCGCTGTTCATGCGCAATTGACCACCGTCATTGGATGCACCGGGTACGGAAATTCGATAAGAAATTCCAGCAGCATCAAGCTTGCGCAGTTCTTTGGTACCGATGGCGGCGGCGAACTGAGCATAGTCTGCGTTCAGGGCGTTTTTATTCACCAGATTGGTGCTGTCAGAAAATGCTTGTCCCGGCACATAGTCAAGTTCCCATGAACCTTTCGACCAGGCACGTTCGGCTAACGCCAGCAGGCGCGGGAATACCATGTACTCAAACTGCTCGGTGGTTCTTACGGTTTCGCTCCAGAGTTGTCCCTGCATACCGATGAAACCCTGATTGGCTGCATCGCCCGTTGCACTCCAACCACGACCATTGACGGTGACTGAGGTCTCGGCGTTTTGTGGCAGGTTTTCTGGTGCGAATCCGAAAACCTTGCGCGTATCAGTAAAGCGGGTGGCCCAGTAGTAACCACGTTCTTCGGGATCAACCTCTTGCGGGAAGTCGAAGTACAGAAAGTCAGGCACCGCTACCACGGTCTGAAAACCACGATTGGAAAATCCATTGATGTTGTTATATCCGGCACCAGCAGAAACAGGTTCCCAGTAGCCGACACCGGCATTCTGGGTAGCCAGTTCGTTGGCGGCAATGGAGTCGTAGATATCCTGATAGGCATACAAGGTGGGTATACCGGCATCGGCTACTCGCTGCGCAACCTGTTTCACAAAATACGGTTGCAGATCGTTACGTGATGACACGCCAGCGGTGTTTTGGATAAAGCTTTCGCAGGCGGGTGAGGCTTCCCATGGGAAATCCCAGTCGTTCTGATCTATGTCGCCACCAAACGATGGTTGACCATTAGCATCCTTGAAGCCACCGCCTTTAAAAACGTTGCGTGCTTCATCACCTCCCATATGCCAAACATCCAGTGGCACACCGGCCTGTGTGTACAGGGATTTGACGTCTGAGATAATTGTTTCAATGAAATTGTAGGTACCGGGCAAACATGGGTTGAGGATGCCGTCATCGTAATGCTGGATGGTCAGATAACGCGATGTATCAGCAGGGTCATCCAGCCGCACGTTGATGTCATCGGCATTGCCCAGGTTGATTGCGCGTGCGCGCATCGCCACCACTGCTGCGCGAGCGTGCGCAGGCATGTCGAATTCGGGGATGACGTCAATGTGGCGATCAGCCGCATAACGCAGCAATTCAACAAAATCTGTGCTGCTATAAAAACCGCTGCCCTGGTTGTTTGCCGTTGGGCCCGAACCCAGTTGCGGCATCAGACCGGCTGCTTCAGACACGTTGCCATCTGCATCCAGCGCAAACACGCGGCGTCCGCCAATGGCGGTAAGCTCCGGCAATGATGCAATCTGTAATCGCCAACCTTCGTCGTCACTCAGATGCAAGTGCAGTTTGTTAAGTTTGTAGGCGGCCATCTGATCCATCAAACGCTTAATCGTGTCCAGAGAATGAAAATTTCTGGCCACATCGATATGCATACCGCGAAACTTAAAGCGAGGTGCATCTGAAATTTGCACAAGCGGTATCGTACCGACCTGAGGCTGTACCAGCGCAAGCAGTGACTGCGCGCCGTAGAACAGTGCCTGCTCATCAGCCCCAACGATAGCGATGCCCGCTGCTGTTACTGTTAACGTATAGCTGTCTGTTGGCAATGAGGTATTGATAGTGGCACTTAGTGGCACACTGTTGGCGGTGCTCATGAACTGAGATTGGCGCATCTGCAACGCTGCAACCGCGTTGGCCGACAGGCTGGTTCCCTGGAAAGAGAAACCCGCGCCTATGTTCAACGTGCCGGTTCCAAGACTGATGTTCTGTGGGCGTGGGATTATTCGAGCTTGTATCTGTGCGTCGGTCAGTGTCGCAACGGCTGCCTGCACATCAGCATTTTTGTCAAAACGACTGCCGGCATTGGCAAGCGGCGTTGGTTCGCCATTAAAGGCACGCTGGTTGTCGCCGGTAATTGCCGTTGCATAGCCTGATTCATCGGTATCGTCATCGGTATTGGCGATGATAGTTGCCGCGCCATTGTCGCGAACCAGCCAGTAGCGCGGCATAAAATCTGATTCAATCAGATGATTGAATTCGGTCACTAACCCAATGGTCTTAATGCTGCCATCGAATCCTGAGAAGTCCGCCGTAGGTTCCAGGTAGTTCAAATCACCGTTAACCAATGACACACTAAATTCACTACTGTCTACTCTGAGTATGCGGCGGATGCTGTGAAAGTAGAGTTTCCAATTACCGTCGTTAAGCGAACCTGTTGCATCTTTGATGTGCAAATTGGTATAGCTACAGGAACTGTATTCGGCGCCCATTGAGCCACACGATGTTGCGCTACCGGCAGGGAAGGCATCGCCCCCTTGATTTTCCACAACATCGTAGACAACCGCCAGATCGTCGGCCAAAGTCTGCGCCTTGGTTCTGCCGGTCTGGGACAGCAGACCACCCACGGGGTCACTGGCATTTCTGGGCAGCGGTGTTCCCGCCTGACTCAGCGAGGATGTGTCGGCTGATGGCTGGCCTGCTGTTCCGCCGCTCGTAGGGTTTGACGTCGGTGGTGTCGTACCTGAGGTGGAGCCACCGTCGGTATTATCGCTACCACCACCGGACCCGCCACAGGCTACCAAAACCAAACTAGCCACTGCCAGCAGCGTTAGAGTCGTACAGTTATATTTTGCCATTATGTTCTGATCGTGCGTTGTTGCTGGCATTATGCCTGCCCCATGGGTCAAATTTCGGGTCTTCATCAACATCTTGCAAGAGCTTAACGGGCCAAGCCTGCGAAACCCGCAATTTTCTGACTATATTCGGCTGCTCTCGGCGGCTGGTCTGTGGGGATCGTCTTTTCTGCTCAATGAGATCGCGCTGGCGGATTTTGCACCCGTCGCTGTCGCCAGCTACCGCATTATTATTGCCACTGTGGTGGTTTGTTTGGTTTGTTATGCCAAGAGGCTGACCACAGTGTTAGATAGACGAACCCTGCAGTTGTTCCTGGCTATTGGCCTGTTAAACAGTGTAGTGCCGTTTTCACTGATCGGTTGGGGGCAACTGCGTATCGATAGTTCAACCACGGCTATTCTGCTGGCAACATCGCCCTTCGTGACATTGCTCATGTCTCACTATATGACCACGGACGATCGTTTTAGTTGGCAAAAGCTGACTGGATTGTTATTCGGATTTGCTGGCGTTCTGGTGCTTCTGGGGCAGGGCTTCATGCAGGGAGAGGGTAGTGTGGGTGGTATGTTGGCAGTTGTGCTAGCAGCTGCGTGCTATTCGTTGTCTTCGTTACTGATCCGGCGGCTTGGTACTCAGCCGAGTCTGGTTATCGTTGCTGGTACCTTGTTAGCCAGCTGTGTTGTGGTGGTGCCGGTGCTGCTTATTTTTTTCCCGCCTTGGCAGCAGGCGTATCACGCGCCTACCTTATCGGCTTTGTTATTTTTATCGGTAGGTCCCACTGCTGTGGCCTACGTGCTGCGCGCACAAATCGTACAGCTCAATGGAGCTGTGTTCATGTCTAATGTCGGCTACCTAATCCCGCTATTTGCAGTGCTGTGGGGTTGGTTGTTTTTGCGACAACAACCGTCGGTTGTTTTGTGGTTGGCGTTGGGGCTGATACTGATGGGCGTCGCGTTGGGTCAACGTCGCGCAAATCGCTGAATTGCTGGATTACTGAATAATCCAAAATCAAATTTGTGTAAGGCACTCTGATTACCCGAAAGGTATACTTGCACGATCCTACTTTCGTTTCACTACAGTTCCCCGCACGCTCATGACGCAAAAAAAGCCCTGGTCGGTCCCCATGCCCGATGATCAATTCGAGATCATGCGCGATATTCTTAAGGCGCCTAGTCCAGTCGGGCTTGAGTCGGCCATGACATTAGGTGTGCTTAAGCCGTATTTTGAGAGTTTCATGCCCGACAGCTGGGAGATGCACCAGTTCGTCGGTAATGCGGGTGTGGTCTGGGATTCTCACCCCGGAGACGATGCGCGTTTCAGCGTTATGTTGGTGGGCCATGCCGATAAAATTCGCATGCAAGTGAGGAAGATTGGCTCAGACGGCAAGATTTTCATCAACAGCGATTCTTTTCTGCCGTGTACCTTGCTGGGGCACGAAGTCACTGTGTTCAGCGAAGACCCAGAAAACCCGGGCCAATACCGTTCGCTTGAGGGAGGCACTGTGGAGGCGTTGGGTGCCATACATTTTTCAGACCCTGCACAGCGCACAGGCGACAAGGGTATTCGTCCTAATTCGCTGTACCTTGACTTACAGATTCACGGCGACAACAAGGCTGACCAGATAAAGCGTCTCGGTCTCAAGCCCGGCGATAGCATCCTGTTGAATCGTCCCATCAAACGCGGATTCAGTCCTGATACTTTCTACGGGGCTTATCTGGACAATGGGCTGGGATGTTTTGTTACGGCAGAAGTGGCGCGACTGATTACACAGGCTGGCGGTACCAACAATATTCGTGTGTTGTATGCCATGGCTTCCCATGAAGAAATTGGCCGGTTCGGCAGCCGTGTCATGGCCGGTGAAATGGCTCCGGATGTCCTCATTGCCATAGACGTCAACCACGACTACGTGGCAGCGCCCGGTATTGGTGATCGCAATATGCAGCCGCTGGAAATGGGCAAAGGATTTACCTTATCAGCCGGTGCTATCGTCAGTGAGCAGCTTAATTCTCGCATCAAGCGTGTGGCGGCTGAAAAGGGCATACCCATGCAGTTGGATGTTAGTGGCCGCGATACCGGCACTGATGGTATGGCATCGGTATTGGCCAGCGTCGATAGTGCGGCTACGTCGGTCGGTTTCCCGACTCGGAACATGCATACGATTTCAGAATCCGCCCATACCGGCGATGTGTTAGCTGCCGTTCATGTACTAACAGCAGTTTTGTTGGCCATGGACGTTGAAGAGGATCTGGAGGAAAACTTTCGTACTGCGCACCCAAGACTCGATCTGACCACCGCACTGACTCACCAGGGATATGAGAAACTGGAAAAGAAAAAGAGCAAGAAATAGGACTGGTCGATACAGGGCATTCGCACCGTTGGTCGAAACGGCCTTTGCGAGCTGGCGTCCTGGGAGGGATTCGAACCCCCGACCTGCCCCTTAGGAGGGGGCTGCTCTATCCAGCTGAGCTACCAGGACCATTAGCGCAGTTGCAGTATAGCCAAAAACCTGCTGAGCGATGCTCGGCCAATTAATTCAGGTGCAGCAATGGTGGACACTCCCGATTCTGACGGACGTAATTGCGATGGAACCGGTGCGGATTACACAGAGCAAGAGCGACGCCGATTTGTGCGCGTACAAGATGCTGTGGGCTTGCACGTGCAGCGTTTGACCGATCTGCCAGCAGCTGGTCAACCGGTCCACGCAGAATCACCGGCAATCGCTAGTCCGGGCTCTGTGCGCAAGCGTGACAAATACGAGATAGCAGGTTACGCAGAGGTGAAGCGAGATTTTTCTGCGGTTGCTGATTACATTGACGAACTGGAGGAGCGCATTCGTGAATTACTGCTCGATGGTGACCAAGCGCCCGATAAACCCTCCCACAAAGTGAGCCTGTCTGCAGGGGGTATTTATTTTTCTGATAAAACCTTATTGCATCCGGGCGAGATGATAGGTATCACGCTTACCCTGTTTCCCTCGGGTCTTCGTATCGGTACCGATGCGCGGATAACGGCTGCGAACGATGCGCCGGAGATAGCCAAGCAGGATGAACCGCGCTACCGAGCTGTGTTTGTACGAATGAGCGATGCAGATCGTGAAGCGGTTGATGTGCACGTGCAAAATTTGCTGGGCAAGCGAGCCAACTTGCAGGACTAGTGACACTCCCATGCCTGAAACACCTATGAGTATCCTTGAAAAAACCCAGCAAACTATGGCGGTGGCTGCGCGGCAGGCAATCGACAATAAGACCAAACCACTTGGCTCGTTGGGGTTGGTCGAGACTTTAGCGATACAGCTGGCGAGCGTGCAGGACACCTTGAGTCCTGTGGTAGACCCAGCAGGTATTGTTGTTTTCGGTGCTGATCATGGGGTGAGTGTTGCAGGCGTTAGTGCCTTCCCCGCAGAGGTGACTTTGCAGATGATGGCCAATTTTGCTGCCGGCGGTGCGGCTGTTTGCGTACTCGGTGCCAGTGCGGGTGCAACGCTGGAAGTGGTTGATGTCGGTGTCAATGGCGATCTTGGACACCTGTCCGGTATTGTGCACAATAAAATCAGAGCGGGCACCCGTAACCTGGCAGCGGGTCCGGCCATGACGCATGAAGAACTTGACTTGGCCTTGCAAGCCGGTCGCGTAGCAGTGGTGCGTGCGGTAACACGTGGACAACGATGTCTGGGGCTCGGTGAAATGGGTATTGGCAATACCACGTCTGCTGCCATCCTCACAGGTCTGATGTGTCAGGCTGACACTGAGCAGGTAACAGGCCGTGGCACCGGTCTGAGCGATAACCAACTGCCGTTAAAACAACAGTTAGTGGCTGATGTTCTGACACGGCTCAAACCACGATCAGAAGACCCCATGGAGTGTTTGCGCGAAGCTGGTGGGTTAGAGATTGCAGCGTTGGTGGGCGCCATGATGGAAGCCCCGGCTCATCGGCTACCCATTGTGGTGGATGGTTTTATTGTTACGGCTGCTGCCTTAATTGCCTGCCGTCTTAAACCCAGTGTCAGAGATGTCCTATTCTTTTCGCATCAATCGGCTGAGATAGGACATAAGGTTGCGTTGCAAACACTGCAAGCACAGCCGATTCTGCAACTGGATATGCGACTGGGAGAGGGGTCGGCGTCCGCCTTGGCTCTGCCCATACTGAGAGGGGCGGCCGCGGTGCTGCGGGATATGGCAAGCTTTACCGATGCGGGTGTGTCCACCGGAGAGCCGGGCTAACCCTTGCCAGGCTGATACGAATGAATCAGCTAGTAAGCATCGGCACGGCTTTCATGTTTCTGACCCGTTTGCCGGTTGGTCAACTGTGCAGTGCTGATCCACTAGAGCTGGCTATATCCACACGCTACTTTCCACTCGTTGGATTTGTAGTCGGTACGCTGCTTGCGCTGTGTCTGTGGTGTGTTCAACTGATTCTGCCAGATTCGGTTGCAGTCATTCTTATGTTGGTACTAGCGGTGTGTTTGACCGGTGCACTGCACGAGGACGGACTGGCTGATGTGGTTGACAGTTTCGGCGCCTTTGGCCTGGACAACAAGCTGTCAATAATGCGTGACAGTCGGGTTGGTACTTACGGCGCCTTGGCGTTGATCCTGTTGGTACTGCTTAAATTTGTCACTGTGTGGGAACTGGCCCAAATCAATGTGTCGTCATGTCTGTTGGCGGTGGTGTCCGCTCATGTGTTGAGTCGCTGGAGTAGCGTATGGCTCATGGCACGAGCGAACTATATACGTGCGGTGACGGCCAATAAAAATATTGCTGACAACGTTAACAATGCCAGGCTCATAGAAAGCACGCTATGTGTGCTGGTGGTTTTCCTGCCGCTGGCTTGGTTGGTGTCCCCCCTGGTTTATCTGTTGCTACTGCTGGCCTGGTTGGTCAGCGTTGCCTGTGTACACCGGTTTAATCGGTTATTTGGTGGTATCACCGGCGACTGTATCGGTGCTGCGAATCAGTTGGTGGAATTATCTGTTTACATCGCGGTGCTGGCAGCCGTGATGCCCATTTAATCGACAACATGGCCAACAGGACACTACTGCTTGTACGTCACGCCCAAACGATATGGCATGACAGCGGCGGCATCGCTGGCCGAACCGACATTGCACTGTCTGAGTACGGCCAACAAAGCGTGCCTCAACTGGTGCACGGCTGGCCACCCAACCTAACTGTTGAACGTTGGTTTAGTAGCCCTATGCAACGTACAACAGAAACCACTGAACTACTGCGTGCCGGATTGAGTCAACGCGAATGGAGTGTGCAGCGGTCCCGCGGTCAGTTGGAATTACCCGCAGTTGAACTCGATGAGCGTCTGGTTGAACTGGATTTTGGTGATTGGGAAACATTAACCTGGCCCGAGGTGCATGAACAATTTGAGCAAACGCTGCGTTTATGGGGGGAGGATTGGGTGAATCGCTCGCCGCCGGGCGGTGAAACCTTTGCCCAGCAAGCGAATCGATGCGCAGCTTGGCTGGATGAGCAGCATCAGTCTAGCGTCGTTGTGACCCACGGTGGCAGTATCCGGGCACTGGTGTGTTTGTGTTTGGGTTGGCCTCTGCGCGATGCCATGCGCTTTAGGGTTGATCCGGCGTCGTTAACGTTGCTTGATTACGATGAGCAGCAGCAGCGGTGGTGTCTGCGAGCCTTTAATGCGGTGCATATCTGAATTGGTTTAGCGTGTTAGCAATATGCGTATCCAGCCAGCGTGTGCGTCCTTGTAAAAAGGCCACGTGTCCACCATGATCGGTCACCTCCAGCGTGGTCTTGTTCGTCAATTCACTTTCACCGGGTAAAATATTGGGTGTAAAGAACGGATCATCGATAGCGCACAGTATGTGAGTGGGTGTGTCAATAGTGGGAAGATAGGCTCTGGCGCTGCAACGGGTGTAATAATCGTGTACGTCGGAGAAACCGTGCAATCTGGCGGTTATCTGATCATCGAATTTCCAGAAGGTATCCAATGCGGCTGTTGCTGCTGGCAGATTCAGTGCAGGATACTGAGCGCGTTTGCGCTCGTGTTGTTGACGCAGTAACGCCAACAGGTGCCGTTGGTAGATGCGTGCCAGTCCCCGGTTTAGCTGGTTGGCCCCTTCTTGTAGAACCAGCGGCGGTGAGACTGCTATTGCGCCGTCGAGTTTGGATTGCTGTGCCGTTTCTCCCAGATATTTCAGTAATGCGTTCGCACCTAATGAATACCCGACAGCAAACAGCCGTTGACCGGTATAGCGAGCGGCCAGATAATCGATAAACCAGCCAATGTCGTCGCTTGCACCTGAGTGATAGGAGCGCGCTAACCGGTTGGCCTCACCGCTACAACCACGCCAGTGCATTAGCACAGGTCGGAAACCGACATTCTCCAGCGTATGAAACGCCCCTTGTATATAACTGCTGGTGACGCAGCCCGCCAGTCCGTGAAACAGAGCAACTATGTCACCGTTGGTTCGAGAGCTGTGGTTGATGTCTAGAAAATCTCCGTCGGGCAGTTCAATGCGTTCTCGCCGTGTGTGCGCCGTAGCGGGTGTAAACACCCGACTTGCCAGTACAGTCTGAAGGTGTGCATTGGTCAACCAGCGGTGCGCTGCATATTGACTGGAAATGATGGGCATTGTTGGCTTATGCGGGTCTGAAGAATGTGAAAAAAATGGATTGGGTGGGAAAGGGTGATAAAAATGAGTTGCTTAACCCGTATCACGAACTAAATTCACAGTCACTATACGTAACTTAACGTCACCACCTTGCTTCATGCGTATTCTCATTGCCAATGACGATGGCTACCTGTCACCCGGAATACGCGCGTTGCATGCAGCGATGTTGACCCTGGGACAGGCCACCATCGTTGCACCTGATCGGAATCGCAGTGGTGCCAGCAATTCATTGACCCTGTCCCACCCGGTTCTTGCCCGTCAGCATGAACCGAATGTGTACTCTATGGAAGGTACGCCAACGGATTGTGTACACATAGGCCTGAGCGGTTTACTCGACGAGGAGCAAGACATGGTAGTCAGCGGTATCAATGATGGTCCGAACATGGGCGATGACGTGCTGTATTCCGGCACAGTTGCCGCTGCCATCGAAGGTCGCCATCTAGGCCATCCAGCACTGGCTGTGTCGATGGCAGAACATGAACCTACTCATTATGAAACAGCAGCGACAGTGATAACTAAGTTGGTCTCGCATTTAAAAGAGGTGCCATTGCCCTGGGATACCATACTCAACGTCAACGTCCCGGATCGACCCTTCGATGAACTTGCAGGATTACGTGCGACCCGTTTGGGTACACGGCACCCCAGCAAAAAATCGATCCGCCAGCTTAGCCCACGCGGTGAGCCGCTGTACTGGATAGGCGCCGCCGGAGATGTGGCTGATGATGGTCCAGGAACAGACTTTGGCGCGGTACGCGATGGTTTTGTATCCATCACACCACTACAGATCGACTTAACCAGATTCGATAGTGTTACGCCCGTGGCCGATTGGCTGGATCGACTCTCATGATCGCCAGCGCACAACAGATTGCCGGGATTGGTTTCACCTCACAGCGGACCCGCTCGCGAATGATCCGTCGGCTGATTGATCGTGGTATTGAAAACGAACGTCTGCTGCAAGTGCTGGCAACCGTTCCTCGACATCTGTTCGTTGATGAGGCGATATCCACACGTGCCTACGAAGATGTAGCACTGCCCATAGGCGAAGGCCAGACCATTTCGCAACCCTATGCGGTTGCCCGAATGACTGAAATTTTATTAGAGGATGGGCCGGTTAATCGCGTACTGGAGGTTGGAACCGGTTCGGGTTATCAAGCGGCTGTGCTATCACAGTTGGTCGAGGTTGTGTTTACTGTCGAACGTATTCGCACACTGCTGGACCGAGCCCGTCAGAGATTTCGCGCTCTGCAATACCGAAATATTCATTCCCGCTATAGCGATGGTGGCTGGGGGTGGGGGAGTCATGGGCCGTTTGATGGCATCATGGTAACCGCTGCACCGGCCACGGTTCCCGAGCCGTTACTGGACCAGCTGGCTATTGGAGGGCGCATGATCGTGCCGGTTGGTGCTCAAGATGGTCAGCAATCACTCACCATCATTACCCGCACACGAAGCGGCTTTGTGCGGCGTGAAGAGAGTGATGTGAAATTCGTGCCATTTCTCTCTGGCAAGTCCTGAAAACACGACTACACTCGTTAGTCGGGATTATTCACCAAACATCTGATATGCAGGTTGCACAGCCAGCGATCAGAGTTACGACCAACAGCTTATTTGAGTGTTTGATGAAGCGACTGACCTATGCCTGTTGTATTTGTATGTTGGCTCTGAGTACGGCTGCCTGCACATCCCTATCGGCTATGGATGCCCAACTGCGCGCATTAGATTTAGGCGCTGATACCTATGTTGTTCGTGCGGGTGATACGTTGGAGACGATTGCTTTCAGGTACCGGTTGTCGCCCGAGCAATTGACGTCAATGAATCCTGGGCTGGATAGACGCTTTGCTGCCGGTACACACATTAACGTGCGTCAGCCAAGAGCCCAGATTGCTCAGTATCGATCGCAGCCAGATAAACAGCGTTATGCTGGTATACAGGCTACCGATGGCCGTGATTCGGTGGTGACAACGCCTGTTTACAGTCCTCGAGCTGTGGCCATCGAAGAAAAAAAACAACCGGTCAATAGATCGACCTATACCCCTGCGGTTAACGCCGTTGTATCTGACCTGGCGTTGTTGAACGCCCCGGCAACACCGTCTAGTGGCTCAACAGTGCGTCATGGTGTGATGCAACCTGGTAACGACTACCCCTATGAAGAAGAGGTTGATTCGTTTGGCGGTCGTCGATTGGTTGATGACTCATTGCAAGGCTACGTTGGGCGCTGGAATTGGCCAACCCAGGGTCAGGTTGCCCGTGGTTTTTCGCCGGTTAAAGAAGGGCGGCACGGTGTTGACATTGCTGGGCTACCGGGTCAGCCGGTAGTTGCGGTGTTAGACGGTACGGTGGTCTATTCGGGTCGAGACCCGAGCGGTACCGGTAATTTAATTATTGTTAGGCATGAAAATTCATTGCTGACCGCCTACTCGCATACCCAGGACCTGTACGTTGCCGAAGAGGACACCGTCAGAGCAGGCGATCCGATTGCAACTTTAGGCTGGAATGCACAGGAGGAATCAGTACTGCGCTTTGAGGTAAGGCAAGACGGTAATTCCCTGAATCCTATGGATTTTCTGGCGTCGAGATAGGCTTTTTTCAATCAGTTGTGGGTATGGCAGTTAACACTGTGATGCAGATAACAAATGTTAAACCGTGAATTTCCATTAGCAAGTTGTTGTAAGTTCCTTTAATATCTACGAAAAATAGACTAGAGAGTGTCCATATGACACAGCATTGGGGCAATTTTACGATGACCACCGACGATCGATCCGGTTGGAATCGACGCAGTGTCGAGACCGGTGCGTCAGGGTCGTCAAATGTGGCAGAGAGCGATGATGCGGGTGAAAAAATCACACCCAGCAAGTTGCGAGATGGCACGCGCAAGGAGATGGATGCAACGCGACTGTATCTCAAAGAGATAGAGCATTCGGCGCTGCTCACAGCAGACGAGGAAAAGATGTACACCCGTCTGGCGCAAAAAGGCTGCGAGAAGTCCCGCGCTAAGATGATTGAATGCAATCTGCGGCTGGTTGTAAAAATTGCCCGACGATACATGAATCGTGGCCTGGCATTGCTTGACTTGATTGAGGAGGGCAATCTGGGGTTGATCCATTCGGTGGAGAAGTTCGACCCTGAGCGCGGATTTCGCTTTTCCACCTACGCCACCTGGTGGATTCGCCAGACCATTGAACGCGGCTTAATGAACCAGACGCGCACTATTCGTCTGCCAATTCATGTGGTTAAAGAGATGAACGTGTACATCAAGGCTGAACGTCGATTGCAGCAGTCTCTGGATCGCGATCCGACGGCTGAAGATATTGCCGTGCTCACAGAGCGGCCAGTGGAAGACGTTATTCGGCTGCTAGGATTGCGTGATCGTGTGACATCTGTGGATGTCGCTATCGGTAAAGATGGTGAACGGCCGTTACTGGATATCATTCCAGATGAAAACAACGTGGATCCATCCATGGTGCTGCAAGATGAAACGGTCAATTCCAATATCAACGACTGGTTACAAAAGCTCGAATCCAAACAGCGTGAAGTGCTTATTCGCCGTTTCGGTCTGCACGGTCATGAAAAGTCCACACTGGAAGAAGTCGGTCAGGAATTGGGCGTTACCCGTGAGCGTGTCAGACAAATACAAATGGAAGCGTTGAAACGTCTGCGTCGAATTCTAGAAGGCAGTGGTTACTCAGCAGAAAACTTGTTTTTGGCTTAGCGATCGGCTATTTGCATGAGTGCGGCAGCGACGGGTCGATACTCATTCACCAGCACACTGTAGGTGCGGCAGGCTGCGCGGGTATTCATCACTTCCAGAGCTACCCCGCGGTTTTTAAGTGCTGCCATGAGTGAAAAATCAGGGAAAGTATGCGTGCTCCCTGTGCCCAGCACCATGATCTCCGGCACTTCAGCTTCAAGCCCATCGAACAGCGGATCAAAGTGGGCAAGCGTCAGCTGATCTGGCGTGCCCGAGAACCAATCTTCCACCACGCGGGTGCGGGTGATCAAAATATTGCTGCGAAAATCTTGGCCGTTGACACTCAACACCCCGTTGCCGTAATTGCTGATCAGGTTTTGATCAGAAGTCTCTAGATGCATTTTCATGAGGCTATAATAAGCGCCCTTGCGCCGAGTGAACACCTATCGGCACGTCTAACTCGGACTATTCATGAAACCGGTAACTATCGGCCTACTCGGCTTGGGCACAGTCGGACAGGGTGTGGCCACTATTCTGGCGCGCAACGCCGCTGAAATTGAACGTCGAACCGGTCGCCCCATTCACGTAACCCGAGCTGCGGTGCGCAACCGGTCTAAGGCAGAAGCACTGGCGCTGGGTATTGATATCACGACCGATGCTGCTGCGCTGGTAAGCGACCCCACTATCGACATCGTTTGTGAAGCAATAGGGGGTGAGGATCCAACACTGAGCTTGCTACACAGTGCCATTGACAACGGTAAACACGTCGTTACTGCGAATAAGGCACTGATTGCCGTGCACGGTAATGCGCTGTTAGAAGCTGCTCGCGCCAAGGGCGTTGCTGTTGCTTATGAATCATGTGTTGCCGGTGGCATTCCAATTATCAAGGCGCTACGCGAGGGGCTAAGTGCCAATCGTATTGAATGGCTCGCAGGCATTATCAACGGTACGGGAAATTTCATCCTTAGCGAGATGGCCGAAAAGGGCCGCAGTTTTGAAGATGTACTTGCCGAGGCACAAGCCTATGGTTACGCAGAAGCTGATCCGACCTTCGATGTGGAAGGCATTGATGCGGCTCACAAGCTCACCATTATGGCTTCTGTGGCGTTTGGTATGCCGTTGGAATTTGATGCGGTCTATACCGAGGGTATCAGTAAGATCCAACGCGAGGATGTCGAATTTGCTCAAGAGCTTGGCTATAGGATCAAGCATCTGGGGGTTGCAAGGCAACGAGATGATGGGGTTGAATTGCGCGTGCATCCCACATTGATTCCCGAGCGACGACTGTTGGCCAATGTAAACGGTGTGATGAACGCCGTCGTGGTGCACGGCGACGCAGTTGGCCCAACCCTGTACTACGGTGCCGGTGCTGGCTCGGAGCCGACAGGCTCCTCAATGGTTGCCGATATTATCGATATTACGCGCACCATGGATGCTCACCCATCGCACAGAGTACCTGCACTGGCGTTCCAACCTGAGGCATTGCACTCGCAAACCTTATTGCAAACGCCGGACTATGAGGCAGCATATTACTTACGTTTGCGCGCACTTGATCAACCCGGTGTTCTGGCAACGGTGACCACCATCTTCGGTGATCTGGGTATCAGTATTGAAGCGATCGTGCAAAAAGAACCGGATCCATCCGATGTTTCTGAACCAATACCAACCGTTCCAATCATCATACTGACCGGACGTGTTAGGGAGGGTTTGGTCGAACAGGCCATCATCCGCATCGAAGCGCTGGACACCATCACACAGCCGTTAACTCGGATACGCGTGGAAACCCTGTAACGCCCACTTTTCAAGTGAGAATTAACCATGTCTTCATCCACTAGTCGTCCTGTGCATTACACGGGACTTATCGATCGGTACCGAGATCGCTTACCCGTGAGTGACACAACGCCTACCGTCTCACTCAATGAAGGTGATACGCCGCTCATCCAACTGATTAATCTGCCGCAGCAGATGGGGATAGATGTCGATATCTATGTCAAGTATGAAGGTCTGAACCCGACTGCCTCATTCAAGGATCGAGGCATGACAATGGCGGTCAGTAAAGCGGCAGAGCAGGGTGCCAAAGCCATAGTGTGCGCCTCTACTGGCAATACATCAGCCGCCGCAGCCGCCTATGCGGCGCGGGCGGGAATGACCGCATTCGTGTTAATCCCGGAAGGCAAGATCCCCATGGGTAAGCTGGCCCAGGCCATTGCCCATGGCGCAGTGGTACTGCAGATCAAAGGTAACTTTGACGATGGTATGCGACTGGTCAAGGAGGTCGCTGGTGAGGCTCCGGTGGCCATCGTTAACTCGATTAATCCGTATCGGTTGCAGGGGCAGAAAACAGCAGCGTTTGAGATTGTTGAAGCCCTGGGTCGAGCACCCGATTATCATTGCATTCCAGTGGGAAATGCAGGCAATATTTCAGGCTACTGGATTGGCTTCAGCGAAGCCTGTGGTCATAACACAGCATCATGTACGCTGTGTAACGGTCAATGCCCTTACTTGGATAAACCACTCACCGACAAACGGCCTGTCATGGTTGGCTATCAGGCTGACGGGGCAGCGCCCTTTTTACGTGATTGCCCAGTGACAGCACCGGAGACACTGGCCACGGCCATTCGTATCGGCAACCCGCAAAGCTGGGATCTGGCGCATGCAGCTGTCAACGAATCGGGAGGCTGGTTCGATGAAGTCAGCGATGATGAATTGCTGGCAACCCAGGCTCTACTGGCAAGAGGCGAGGGCGTATTTTGCGAACCCGCATCGGCTGTATCACTGTGCGGCGCATTGCGTGATGTTAAATCCGGAAAAATTCCTGCCGGTAGTTTGATTACCTGCACGTTAACCGGTCATGGGTTAAAAGATCCCGATATTGCCGTCAGGGGGCAGGAAGCGGTGCAAACCGTTAATGCAGAACTGTCGGCGGTGAAAGCTGCCATCCTGGCGCATATATGAGCCTCGGCAGGTCAATCCTTAGGCGAAATTTGATAACGTTCTGTCAATCTTATCGACGTTAAAATCGCAGAATTCATTCAACAGATTGATGTAATGTTCACGGCTCACGGAGGTGGCGCCCATGCTCGTCAGGTGTGGGGTTTCCAGTTGACAATCAATCAGCCGGTAAGCGCCTGATTGTGCCAAGTGCACCAGAGCAACCTTTGAGGCATCGCGTTCGATGGAGAACATGGATTCGCCCACAAATACGCGTCCCATTTGAATCCCATACAACCCGCCCACCAGCCGGTGCCCCATCCACA
>CALKXZ010000307.1 GCA_938003775.1 uncultured Granulosicoccus sp.
CGAAAGTCACACGACCCAGGTGACTGCCTTTCTGTCCTCCGCCTGCGCTACCGGCACTCGAGAGCACCGACTCTATGACGCTTTGCTGCGTCACCGGATCAATATGCTTAGCCTGCAGCGTTTTAACCGCCGCACTCATTCGTTCGATATGGGCCTGTGTCACATCAAACGGTGTACCCGCAGGCATTTCTAACGATGCCCGCGCAGTTTCACTCTGTACGCGTGGGAAAAAAATAAAACGCACGTGACCCGCTGTCACCAAGGCAAACACCAGCATCGCAACACCGACGAACCCAGAGAGTACTAAATACCGATTGCGCAAACACCAAGCCAGCACTGGCTGATAGCGTTGCGCAACAAAGTGTTCAAAACCATCCGCGATACGATGCTGGATGCGGGCGAACACATTCGGTTGGCCCGTTTTATGAAAATTTAGATGGCTCATATGCGACGGCAGCACCAGCTTTGATTCCACAATGGAAAACAACAACACCGGTATGACGATGAGCGGAATCTGTGCAAATATTTGACCGCGAGCCCCTTCGATCAATAACAGCGGGGTAAAAGCGGCAACGGTTGTCAGCACACCAAATGTTACCGGTATAGCGACCTCTTGAGTGCCGTCAATCGCCGCCTGCACGCGATCCTTTTTACGCCGCATATGCGTGTAAATATTTTCCCCCGTAACGATCGCATCATCTACCACAATACCCAACACCAGGATGAACGCGAACAGACTCAGTAGATTCAACGTAACGCCAAACACCGGCATGAGTGCAATGCCGCCGAGTATGGACACCGGTACGCCGACAAAGACCCAGGCAGCTACCCAAAACCGCAGAAACAGACTTAACAACAACACAACCAGAATGCCACCCTGCATAGCACTGTTGGTTAATGTCTCTACACGGGCGCGTACCGTTCGTGACCAGTCACGCCAATAACCCAGCGTAATGCCATAGGGCATTTGTGCCTGCGCCTCTATTAGATATTGCTTGACCTCATCAGCAACGGTAATGGCGCTTTGTAAACCGGTACGGTAAACATCAATCTCAATACTGTTCTGATTGTTGTAGCGCTGTACAACTTGGTCCTCTTCAAAACCGTCTTGAATGCGCGCTATATCACCGAGCAGTACGCGCGTTCCATCAGATTCTGCGATTACTACTATATTGTTGAAATCCTCTGCCTCATAAGCCTGACCGCGAGTGCGCAGTAAGACCTCGCCACTGCCGGTGGTTATAGCACCAGCAGAGAGGTCCAACGAACTGGCCTCTATGGCCTGGGCTACAGCACCGAGAGTTAGTTGGTAACGATCCAGTGCACGCTGAGATATTTCAATACCCATCTCGTACGCTCTTGCCCCTGATACCGACACGGCCGACACATTGGGCAACGCTTCAATATCATCTCGAACGCGCGAGGCAATAAGACGAAGCTCTTTTTCCGGCATATTACCCGCGACAACCACACTGATTACTTCACGGGTTCTGGTAGGCACGCTGACTCGGGGAGTGCCTACCTCGTCAGAAAAGGTTGAGATACCGTCAACACGTTGTTTGATCTCGTCCAGTATTTCGTTGGTGTCATAGCCTTTGGCAACCTCCACAAACACCGACCCCAACCCTTCATCTGCAACAGAGGTTATTTGCTTGATCCCTTCAATATCCTGGATCGCCTCCTCGACTTTGATCGTGATGCCTTCCTCTACCTCACTGGGTGAGGCGCCACGAAAAGGCACCACGACATTGACCCGCTCTAGCTCGAAGCTTGGGAACACCTCCAGGGGTATGCGTGTGGTCAGCGTCGACAACCCCCATGCAATGATGAAGACCATCAATAAATTGGCCGCCACCGAGTTACGGGCAAACCAAGCAATTAACGCATGCATCAGTTCAGACTCGACTTACGTTTGCCGTCACCCGCTGGGCGTGTTTCACCGTCACCTTCCAGCGGCGCCGGTGCCACGCCATCGATGATCGCCCGTACCGGTGTACCATCTGCCACGGTACTCAGCGGGGTCGTGATCAGTAAATCATCCTGCGCCAGCCCTTCGCTGATGGCTGCCAGTTGCTCATCCGACCAGGCGACGGTTACCTGACGACGTTCGATTTGTTGCTGTGCATTGATCAACAGTACTTCACGTTCCTCGCGTAAGGCTGAGCGAGGGATGACAAAGACATCCTCAAGCACCTGACCCGCAATCAGTGCCTGCACAAACTGGCCGACACGTAGTGGCGTGCTATTGGCGGCATACGGCTCTGCAACCCGAGCAATGATATTAAGTTGCTGAGTCGTGGCATCCAGACCTTCTGAGCGCACCAGTGTGCCGGTCCACAACTGTGTGCGATTTCCAATGGCTGCACTGAATTCAACATTGGCACCGCCGTCGGTGTCCAGGTAGCTCAGCTGCCGACTGCTCAGTGGCAGGCGAACATCGACACTGTCAATAGCATGAATACGACCCACTGGCGCACCGCGATTAACAAACTCTCCTATGTCGACTGCACGTTCGCTAACGATGCCATCATAGGGTGCACTGATACGGGTCCGCTCAAGATCCAGCTGGGCTTTTTCAACCTGCGCTTGCGCCGCATCTTTGTTCGCATTGGCGGCAGCGAGTTGTGGTTCGCGCAAGGTCAAGGCCGAGGGTGTACCGCGACGCCCCATGGATGTCCATTCGGCTTGGGCGCGCTGAGCCAACGCAATCTGTTCTTGCAACTGCGCATCGGACTGAGCCAGATTGGCTTGAGCTTGTGTCAGCGCAATGTCGTAATCACGCCGATCAATCTCGATCAGCACCTCACCTGCGGTAATTCGTCCACCGAGCACGAAGTTGTTTGACAGCGCCACAATCGTACCAGCGACCTCGGGCACCAATGCATTTGTCGTGGTGGGCTGAACAGTGCCTTGGGAGCGTATCGCAACCGGGTATTGCCCGGCTGTCAGCCTGGTCGCCTCAACGGTTGCCATAACCGGTGGCGAGGGTCGGGAAAACGGCTGAGGCTTGTTGGCCTTGATGATACGCGTACCGATAACGGCGGCTACCAAGACCACAATGGGCAGAATGATTCGCAATGAACGCTTCATGAAGGCTGGTTGGGCTGCTATCTGTGGTTTTGTCGGCTGAGTATGAATGCCAGGGTATAAGACCGATGAATGAACATACCGTTCTTGTGCCGATAACGGTTTAAACACCGTTAAACAGTTACCATACGCTATCACACCGAGATCAGTTCCATGTCAGCACGACCTGCCAGCTCTCAACCCCGCACACTGTTTGATTACCCTCCGTACTGGGCAGAATGTTACGGGCGCGCCCCGTTTTTACCCATGAGTCGTGCCGAAATGGACGAACTGGGTTGGGACAGCTGCGACATAATCATTGTGACCGGGGACGCCTACGTTGATCACCCCAGTTTTGGTATGGCCATAGTTGGCCGTTTGCTGGAGGCTCAAGGTTTCCGGGTGGGCATTATTGCCCAACCCTCATGGCAGGATGCCACGGCGTTTTGCGAGCTAGGCGCGCCCAATCTGTTCTTCGGCATTACCGCTGGCAACATGGACTCCAT
>CALKXZ010000308.1 GCA_938003775.1 uncultured Granulosicoccus sp.
ATAGGGCGTGAAGCCATTGTCCACAATCCACTCGTACAGTGCTCTTATCAGATAGGGTCTACTGGAGGTCATTAAGCCATTTCCCGTTCTGCATCGCTCAGACTAGCTTGAAAGCTGGGGCGAGCAAACATGCGCTTGGCATACTGCGAGACTGGTGCAGCCGCCTTTGGCAGTACGATGCCATAAGCCTGCAGTCGCCACAACAGCGGCGCTAAAGTTGCGTCTAGAATCGAATACTCCTCACCAAAAAAATACGGTAACGCGGCAAATACATCACTGGCTGCTGTTAATGACTCGCAAAGTTGTTGCGCTGCGTCTGAGGCCGATAGCGCTTGGTGCTGTGCATCAGGTCTGAGCGGGTACCAGTCTGACTCGATCCTGTACAAGGCCAGGCGTGTTCGGGCTCGTGAAACAGGATCAACCGGCATTAACGGCGGATGCGGATACCGCTCGTCTAGATAGTCGATAATAACCCGCGCATTGTATAAAGCCAGTTCGCGATCTATTAAAGTGGGCGCGGTACCCTGCGGATTATATTGCAGCAGATCTTGATAGGCCTCACCTGCTGGAATCGGAATGATCTCAGCCGAGATATCTTTATCTGCCAGCACCAACCTGACACGGTGGCTATCGATGTCCGATACATCCGAATACATCACGACGGTGGATCGTCGATTGCCAATCGCGGTCAAGAAGCTTCCCCTTAGAAAGATGAACAGCAGGCTGCCGGATGATAGTCTGCCTGCCTAGCCTGGGCAATTCGTATACACGCCCAGGCTACCAGTATACGTTGGAACAGCTAGTGGGTCGTGCGGTTAATGCGGCGACAGTCAGACCGAATCAACCGCACGACTGACTAGGTCACGTCTTTCCAGTATTCCTTCTTCAGAGCATAGGCAATTGCCAACAGACCGAACAGGAATAGCATCACGAGCATGCCGACCCGGTGTCGGGTCTCTTTGATCGGGTCACTCATGTAAGCCATGAAGTTGGTAATGTCTGCGATCAGGTCATCGTACTGATCGGGAGATAGCGCGCCAGGGGATTCCAACTCAAGACCTGTAATGGGCTTGGAGCCGTGTGATTCTTCACCGTATACCGGTGTTTGCCAACCCTGCTGATCCCATAGAACGTGTGGCATCGCCGTACCGGGATAAACCAGGTTGTTAACGCCAGTGCCAGCGCGATCCGGGTCGATATAATAGGACTTCAGGTATGTGTAAATCCAGTCAATGCCGCGCGATCGGGCAGTCAACGCAAGGTTGGGTGGAGCCACGCCAAAAGCTTGCTTGCCGTAGTCGACCGTCATGGCGTTGGTCATCAGTGCACCAAACTTGGTTGGCTCACCCGCATCATCGGTGGTGAAGATGAGATTATTTTTCACATCGTCTTCCGATAAACCCAGATCTTGAGCCATGCGACTATAGCGTTGATAGCCAGCTGTATGACAGCTCATGCAGTGATTCACAAACGCTTTCGCACCCCGTTGTAACGACTTATCGTTGCTTTGATCGATCAGCGGTGTTTCCAAGGGCACTGCCGAGCCAGCCGCCTTTGATGCACTGACGTACAGCAAAGCACAGCCTGCTAGCAACAACGCCGCGGCCATAACCAACACACGCGATTGCTTATTGTCAGACACAGTGCGAGGCACGGGCATTACCCGCAATGCACCTCGGCGCTGTTCTCGTGCGTGTTGTCGCGTTGGCCGATGACGATTTGATGCAATCACAATGTGACCCTCTCAGGCAGCGGCTTAGTCGACTCGTACTTACTCACCAGATACAGCCCGACAAAGAATCCGAAGTAGGCCAATGAACAGATACGCGCGACCAGCGTACCAACCGGTGTAGGCACCTGCATGCCCAGGTAGCCGAGGATAATGAACGCAATAACAAACGTAAACAGCAGAACCTTGTACGCAAGAGAACGATAACGAATAGAACGAATCGGGTTGCGATCAATCCACGGCAGGAAGAACAACACGAGAATGGCACCACCCATGGCCATAACGCCACCGAGCTTGTCCGGTACGGCGCGCAATATGGCGTAGAACGGTGTGAAATACCAGACCGGTGCAATATGCTCTGGTGTCTTTAACGGATCCGCTGGAACGAAGTTAGCGTGCTCCAAAAAGTACCCGCCCATTTCAGGTGCGAAAAATACGATTGCAAAGAACACAATGAGGAACACGATTGCGCCCATGAAGTCTTTGACGGTGTAGTACGGATGAAACGGAATGCCGTCTTTGGGGATGCCAGCAGCATTCTTGTTGGCTTTAATATCAATACCGTCTGGGTTATTGGAACCTACCTCGTGCAACGCCATGATGTGCGCGACCACCAAAAACAATAAAACCAGCGGCACAGCAATGACGTGTAGAGCGAAGAATCGGTTAAGAGTGGCATCGGAGACAATGTAGTCACCCTTGAGCCACAGTGTTAACGCGTCACCAATACCGAACGGTATGGCACCAAACAGCGAGATAATAACCTGGGCGCCCCAGTAACTCATCTGACCCCATGGCAGCAGATACCCCATAAACGCTTCTGCCATCAACGCCACATAGATCAGCATGCCGAACACCCACAGCAGTTCTCGCGGCTTTTTATAAGAGCCGTACATGAGTGCACGAAACATATGCAGGTAGACCACCACGAAAAACATGGATGCCCCCGTGGAATGCATATAACGAATGAGCCAGCCAAAATTGACATCACGCATGATGTACTCGACCGACGAAAATGCCAGAGCACCATCGGGCTTGTAATTCATGGTCAGAAAGATGCCGGTGACAATCTGTATCACCAGCACTAACATCGCCAGCGCACCAAAGTAGTACCAGAAATTAAAATTTTTCGGTGCGTAATACTTGGTGACGTGCTCTTCGAGTAATTTGGTCAGTGGAAACCGAGCGTCGATCCAACCCATGACACCAGCACTTGACTTCTCTATGTTCGCGCTCATGCCGCTACCCCAGAATCTTCTCCGACAATGATCGTGTTGTCATCGACATAACGATACGGTGGAATCTCCAAATTCAGTGGTGCTGGTACACCCGCATAAACACGGCCGGACATGTCAAATTTCGAACCATGACAGGGACAGAAAAAACCACCGTCCCACTGATCACCCAAGTCTGGCGGTGCAATTTCAGGTCGGTAACTTGGAGAGCAACCCAGATGGGTACAGATTCCGATAACCACCAGAGTCTCAGGCTTGATGGCACGCGCGGTATTTTGCGCATACTCCGGCTGCTGCTCCTGAATCGAATCAGGGTCGGAGTTACCACGTCGCCAATCGATGCCCCATCAGAATCCACGCCGAGTTCAACAAAACAATTGGCTTTGTGCAAAGACGAGATCACGTGGGAATCTTGCAGGCCGGTGGTGCTCACCATCCATTGCCCGTTTTCTTCCTGTTGCAAAAATCCGCGCGGATATTCGATGCGACCCGGTAGTTTAGACACGTTGCTTTTTAACGTCGCATGCATCTTTGGTCTTACCGGGACCGGCTGACGCAGCATGTGTTGTATCGCTGGTATAACAAACATAACGCAAGTCACTGCCGCAGACACTGGATTACCTGGCAAGCCAAAGTAGGGTTGTTGCTCACTGAGTTTGCCGAATGTCAGTGGTCGACCGGGTTTCATTGCGATTTTCCATAATTGCAAGGTGCCATATTGCTCTAACACTGTGCGTACAAAATCGGCATCTCCAACCGATACACCACCACTGGAAATAGTCACATCTGCTTTTTGTGCTTGTGCGAAGGCTTTTTCCAATGCATCTTCTGAATCTTTAACGATACCCAGATCGATAACGTCGATTGATGGCTTGGTCAGCAATCCAGTCAGCAATGCACGATTTGCATCAACGATACAAC
>CALKXZ010000309.1 GCA_938003775.1 uncultured Granulosicoccus sp.
CAGCTGGTTGGAACAAGGTGAACTGCCAGATGGGTTGTCAGAAGCTGAACTGGAAAGACTGGATCTTCTGGTGTCGCAGTGGGCCGACGAAATACCCGATCATCCTGCCGATTGAGTCAGCAGAACTCCGTACTCTCCAGTTACATGAAGTTCATATAAAAATCTGGACGATCATTGATGAAAATACTGAGGTTGCTGAAGACCAATCTGTTTGAAAAATGGCAGCTGCAAGACATTGTTTACGGCATAGCGACTGAGAATATTCCTATCAATGCCCGGCAGATGGGCTTAACGCTCTGAAGTTAACGGGGCAGCAGTGATAAAACATAGTCGTCTGCAACGGCTATAAGAGGACGCGCCGCTTATGACTGACGTGGCATGGCGTTTATTAGCTCGTTCTGGCTTGAAGTCTGCTCGGTTATTCAGTGATCGACGTTTGCCTGGAGCCAATCACAGAGTCGATTAACCGCTTTGTTGTTTTGATCAGAAGGTGTGACCATGTAATATTGCCGGTTAGTTAACAATTTGTGATCTGACACTGCTATCAGTGCGCCATTATCCAGTTCAGGTTCAATCAGATAGGATGGTAGTAAAGCGGCGCCTAAAGAGGCAACTGCGCCTGAAATAACCATGGTAAATTGATCAAAGTACTTTCCCTGCAGGGCCGGTACTTCCATATTGTTAATGGAGCGGAAATAATCTTGCCAAGCAAGTGGTCTGGTTTGCATGTGTAGTAGTGGCGCATCGATCAGTTGTTCTACGCTTTCGATTTTATGTTTTCTTTTGAATGTCTTTGAGCAGACTGGCACCAGCGTTTCCTTACAAAGCGGAACCATTTCGGTATCGGGCCAATCACGGGCACCAAAGTGAATTGCCAAATCGAATCGTTCGGCGCTCAGATCAAAGCGCCGCAGCCGAGTGGAGATATTAACTTGTATATCGGGGTGTGATTTATCAAACTGCGGTAGTCTAGGAATAAGCCACAGGGCTGCAAAGGTAGGCAAGCACGCAACGCGAAGCGCATGCGTCTGATTACCTGCTGATATAGCTCGCATCATTGTGCGTCTAATATTATCCAGATCAATGCTTAACTCAGTCGCGAATTGTCTCCCGGCTTCTGTCAGAGCGACTCGTCTACCAGTTCTGCGAAAAAGCGCTACACCAATCACATCTTCGAGTTCTTTAACCTGGCGACTCACCGCACTTTGGGTCAGGTGCAGTTCTTTCGCCGCAAGAGTGAAGCTCTCGTAGCGGGCAGCGGACTCAAAAGTGCGCAGCGCTGCGTGTGACGGCAGTAGGCTTCTAGGGGGTGAATTCATCGTCATGGGCCTTAATTTGAGACTTTTCTTGATTTCGAATACTGCTACTTATGACTATAACTCATGAATTAATAAATTATTCGAAATTGTGCGGGTTGTGAAGTCCGGAGATACTGTCGTCCTAAATATTAATCGAGTAGTAAAACTGGAAGCGTAAATGCGAGCACAAAAGACAAACTTCTCGGCAGTGTTTCTGGATGGTGTCGAAAATGGAAAATATAACCGAGGCGTCATCACAGGGCTAAAAAAATTCTACGAAGGTTCTGTGTCTGAAGAGATGGTTGGTTTTTACAGTAAAGATGAGTTGCGTGATATTAAGCAATTAGACGGTACGGATCGCGACCTTCAAGCAAGAATGCCTGTAAAAATAACCCAGCACTATTTTGAACAAGCGCAACGTTCAAAGGCTATTCAAACATTAGTTAAAGCCAGTCCTAAAGAAACTTATGATCTTGATGGCGCTTCCGATCCGGGCAAGCAAATGAGTTACAGCCCAGTCGAAGGCCTTATACATAAATACGAGCTTGGTTTGATCTACGTAGCATCCACGTGCTCCGCACATTGTCGGTTTTGTTATCGTGAAGAGTTGATTGCAAAAAAAGATGTCAAGCGACCCGACGGAACCGTTGCGCCGAAAGGCTTGGCTCAGGTCGATGATATCGTTGAATACATCATTGCACACAATGAAGCTGTAGAGAAAAACGGTGGTAGACATCCTGAAACCAACCGAGAAAAACTGCGAGAGATATTGATGTCTGGTGGTGACCCTATGGTGCTGGGCAATCGCAACATTGCACAGTGGCTAGTGGGATTGGCAGGAGCAGGCATCGAGAACATACGCATTGGTACCAAGGAATTGGCATTTCACCCTAAACGTTTCGATTCAACATTCTTTGCAATGCTTGATCAATTTCATGAGGCGTTTCCTGTGGTGAATCTGAGAATGATGGTGCACTTTAATCACCCTGATGAATTTTTGCAAAAGCAACAAGACGGTAGTTATCTCGAACACCCTGACGGTGGACTTGTATGGCTTTCTGATACCAAAGCGGCTGTGCGGGAACTGGCCGGACGTGCCTGGATAAACATCGATAATCAGTCTCCGATAATAGCGGGGATCAATGATGATCCTGACGCGTTGAGAATTATGCAAAGGGAGCTGAAACGCAATGGAATAGAAAACCATTATTTCTTTTGTGGGCGAGACATTGTCGGGCACAAGGCTTTCAATGTACCCATTGAAAAAGCATGGCAAATTCTTAATGAGTCTCAGAAAGGTCTCTCCGGTGTAGAGGCACACGCACGCTTGTCAATCACACACTACAAAGGTAAAACTGAAGTAGCTGCCGTGACCAATACACCTTTCCCCGGCGTGAAAGGTGGGGAAAATGGTGTCGTTATCTTCAAATTGCTTCGCTCTGTTGCGGATGCGCCAGATCGATGCAAGGTGACAGTTGTTGGTAGAAACCCTGATGCCATCTGGTTTAGTGGTTACGATGATCGCGTCATAATGGATGAGGCAGAGCTTTATTCCATGTACGGCATCGAATCTGTTGTTCAGGGGGATAGTCAGCCATGACTTACGTCGTTACAGAAAACTGCATTGCATGTAAATACACGGATTGTGTGGAAGTGTGTCCGGTCGATTGCTTTTATGAAGGCGTAAACTTTCTTGTTATCAATCCGGACGAGTGCATTGATTGTGATGCCTGCGTTCCGGTTTGTCCTGCAAACGCAATCTTCAATGAGGATAATTTACCTGAAGATCAACTTCATTTCGTGGATCTTAATCGTGAATTGTCTGCTGATTGGCAACAGATTACCGAGCGTCGGCCTTCATTGCCAGATGCAGAACACTATGATGGCAAAAAAGGAAAACTTACTTTGCTGATTAAGGATTGTGAATGATAACTACAGCGAGTTCGCGCTTATATGGGCGTGCCTTAGAAGTGATGCCAGGAGGATGTAGTCGTAATACCATTTTGCGCAAACCTCATCCGATATACGCCGATTGGGCCAAGGGTTGCTATGTGACTGACGTGGAAGGTCAGAACAGGATTGACTTCGCAAATAATGTTGCCTCATTAATTCATGGTCACTGCTTCTCGCCAGTGGTAAATGCGGTACGGAAACAGATGGGTCGTGGCTCAGCGTATACAGTGGGCACTGAGGAAGAAATTGAACACGCAGAGCTGTTGGTATCGCGGTCTGAATCGTTTGAGAAAATTCGATTCGTAAACTCGGGAACTGAAGCTGTGATGACCTGTATAAAAGCTGCAAGGGCTTTCACAGGAAGAGGAATGATAGCGAAAGTAGAGGGTTCATATCATGGTGCGTATGACCATGCTGAAGTGAGTCAGACGGCCTCCCCTCAAAACTGGGGAAGCATCGATGCGCCAGCTAGCTCTGCGGTGAGCCGTGGAACCCCAGACGCAACGCTGAATGATGTTGTCGTCATTCCTTTTAATGATCTTGAGCGATCACTGGCCATACTGGATGCTTACCGAGAGCAGTTGGCTTGCATTCTGGTGGATTTAATTCCACATAGAGTCGGGCTAATTCCAGCCAATTCCACATTTATTGAAGGCCTGTCCAAATGGGCTGCAGATAACGGCAGTTTATTTGTAGTTGATGAAGTGATTACTTACAGAACTAATCTTAACGGTGCACAGGCGAATTACAACATTAAACCTGATTTAACCGCGTTAGGCAAAATGATTGGTGGTGGATTTCCAGTTGGAGCTATCGCTGGTAGCGCAGCAGTGATGGATGTTATGAATCCGCTGTCTAATCAGGTGTTGTTTCCGCACTACGGAACATTCAACGCAAACCCAATCACGATGACCGCGGGACGGGTTGCGATGCGGGCATTCGATGAGGCGGCTGTGATCAGCCTGAATCAGCTTGGTGATTTGGCTCGGCAGCAATTGTCCGAAGCGATTTCCGCAGCCGATGTAGCTGCTTGTGTTACCGGTGCAGGCTCAATGTTCAGGTTGCACTTAAAACCGATCGCTCCTCGAAATTATCGTGAAGCATACCTGTCACCAAAGCTACGTGTCTGCCTTGGCAAACTGTTGGAGCACTGCTTTGACAATGGCTTGCTAATGATTGAAACCGGTGCTGGCATGTTATCCACGCCAATGACAACAGTCGAAATTGAGAAATTAACGGAAGTGATATTTACGGGGCTGAAAAAAATTAAACCACAATTGGATGAAGCTCACTCGTCCGACTTGAACAGATTGGAAAATTAACTCATGTACAAAGAAATACTTAATGCCTGTGGTTTGGAAGAAGCAGTGGGCAAAGGCGGTTTACTGGATGTATTCACCCCGATAACGGGTGAAAAAATTGCATCAGTTGCAGTTCATTCTGTGGCAGATGCCGAAGCTTCAATCGAACAAGCCCATCAGGCATTTCTGAAGTGGCGCACAGTACCAGCTCCACGCCGAGGTGAATTGGTTCGAATTATTGGTAAAAAACTCAGAGAGGAAAAAGAGCATCTTGGCAAGCTAATTACGCTTGAATGTGGAAAGATTTATCAAGAGGGGCTTGGCGAAGTACAAGAGATGATCGACATTTGCGATTTTGCCGTTGGTCTGTCTCGTCAGCTTTATGGTTTGACTATTGCCTCAGAGCGTCCTGGGCATTCCATGCGGGAAACGTATCACCCTCTTGGTGTGTGCGGTATCATAACAGCATTTAATTTTCCTGCTGCACCCTGGTGCTGGAACGCTGCTTTGGCATTGGTTTGTGGTGATTCGGTGATTTCCAAACCATCAGAAAAAACACCACTCACTCAACTTGCTATTCAACGAATTACTGATGACGCCATGAAAGAATTTGGCGACGATGCTCCATTAGGATTGATTAGTACGCTAATTGGTCATAGTGAAATAGGTGAAGTGTTGACAGGTTCTGACACTGTTGCTTTGATTTCTGCTACAGGCTCTGTTCCGATGGGCAAGGCAGTCGCTGCGAACATGGCTAAGCGCTTGGGTAAAACAATACTCGAACTTGGTGGTAACAACGCAATGATCGTTTCTAAATCAGCAGACATTGATATGGCGCTACATGCCATTGTTTTTTCTGCAGTAGGAACAGCCGGACAACGATGTACGTCTCTGCGGCGTCTGTTTGTGCATGATTCCGTTTATGAGCAGCTTGTCCCGAAAATCAAGAGTGCTTACAACTCGCTTTCAATCGGCGACCCTCTGGATGAAGGAACGTTGGTCGGCCCATTGATCGATCAAGATGCGATCCAATCAATGCAAGAGGCGCTCGTCGACTCGACCAATGAAGGTGGCGAAGTAGTTGGTGGCGAGCGTATTCTTGAGCATATATATCCACAAGCGGCATACGCCAAACCAGCACTTGTTGAGATGCCCTCTCAGACTGCGGTGATGTTCCGGGAAACGTTCGCGCCTATATTATACGTGGTGAAGTTTAGTGACATGGAAGATGCAGTGAAAATGCATAACGCTGTACCTCAGGGCTTGTCTTCTAGCATTTTTACTACAGATATACGTGAGGCAGAACGCTTTGTTTCAGCGGTGGGTTCAGATTGTGGCATCGCTAATGTCAACATTGGCCCTTCCGGTGCAGAAATCGGTGGTGCCTTCGGAGGCGAGAAGGAAACAGGTGGTGGGCGAGAAAGCGGCTCAGACGCATGGAAGGGCTACATGAGAAGGCAAACAACAACGGTTAATTATTCTACCGAGCTGCCATTGGCGCAAGGCATTGTATTCGAACTGTAGTTCGAAATTATAAAGATATACAGGGATCATCCGAAATGAAAAAAATTGCGGTACTAGGACTTGGCAAAGTAGGGACGCTAGCAGCGCAGCTGCTGCACGAGGCGGGCTTCGTCGTTACTGGCTATGACATCAATGCTAAGCAGTCTGTTACTGATTTCCAAGTGGTAGCAATTGATATATCAGATGCATCGTCACTTGAACGAGTTTTGTCTGATCAGGATGGCGTGTTGTCTTGTTTGCCTTTTCACTTAAATGTGCCTATTGCAGAGTTGGCGCACAAGCAGGGGGTACACTATTTTGATTTAACAGAAGATGTCTCAACAACAAACAGAATAATCGAACTCAGTAAAACTGCAACTTCCTTGATGGCACCACAGTGCGGCCTTGCTCCTGGGTTTATCGGCATCGTGGGCGCAAATCTGATAGAAAATCTTGATGAATGTCGAAGCTGCAAGATGCGCGTTGGAGCGCTTCCACAGCATCCAACCGGCTTAATGGGTTATTCATTCAACTGGTCACCTGAAGGTGTTGTCAACGAGTATCTGAATGACTGTGAGGTGCTAGAAGATGGAGTGGTCAAAATGGTCTCCGCAATGGAGTGGCTTGAACATATTTATATTGATGGCAATCGCTTAGAAGCGTTTACTACATCTGGTGGACTTGGAACCATGTGCGAAACGTATCTGAGTCGTGTGAATAACATCGATTACAAAACCATGCGCTACCCAGGGCACGCCGAACAGATGAACTTTTTCTTTCATGAACTATTGATGAGAGAACGCCGCAAGGAGGCTGGTGAAATATTAGTCAATGCCAAGCCACCAGTAGAAGATGACGTTGTCTATGTACATGCATCAGCAGAAGGAACAAAAGACGGAAACCGTGTGAGGAGAGAGTTTGTTCGCTCATACAAACCGAGAATCATCGCAGATCAGTCGCGAACGGCAATTGCCTGGACCACGGCTGGTTCGGTGGTTGCTGTCATAGAAATGGTTCGAGATGGAAAACTACCAGCAAAAGGCTTTTTGAAGCAGGAAGAAATTGATCTGGATAGTTTTCTTGAAACTAAAACTGGGTCACTCTATGCAAGCTGAAAGAACCAAGCCCGTCATTGAAGTTAATGATTTGCATAAGTCTTTTGGTGAATTCAAAGTTATCGATGGTGTCAGTTTAGATACTAACGAGAATGAAGTGATTTCTTTAATTGGTGGCTCCGGATCCGGAAAGTCGACAATATTGCGCTGCATTAGTCTTCTCAGCATGCCGGACGCTGGTGAAATTTACGTCGACGGCCAGCGCATGCCGTTGTCACAGCCATCTCGTAAAAAAAATCGAGTGGTGACAGATACTAGAAGATTGCGTGTTGCGCGTGAACAAATTGGCATGGTGTTTCAGCAGTTCAATCTTTGGAGCCATTTGACGGTAATGCAGAATATTATAGAAGGCCCAATGTGCGTTAAGCGCGTAACAAGGCAAGACGCGATTGCAACTGCAGAAGAGTTGTTGGTGCGTGTTGGTATGGCCGACAAACGTAACGCATATCCTTCAATGCTTTCTGGTGGTCAGCAGCAACGAGTCGCCATAGCCAGAACTTTAGCGATGAAACCCAGAGTCATACTTTTTGATGAGCCGACATCAGCACTTGATCCCGAAATGGTAGGTGAGGTGTTGCAAGTCATCCTAGATCTGGCAGACGAAGGGCGCTCAATGATTGTTGTTACCCACGAAATCGGGTTCGCACGGGAAGTTTCCAATCGTATTCTATTCCTGAATACAGGAAAAATTGTCGAAGAAGGTCCTGCCGAACAAATTGTAGACAACCCACAGTCTGTAGAGTGTCAACAGTTTCTTGCGAATTTTAAATAACTACTTACAAGAGGAAATTATGAAATTAAAATCATTACTTTTTATCGCTCTCAGCGGTATCACTACTGTTGTTAATGCAGACAAACTGCGTATTGCCACAGAAGGCGCATACCCTCCTTTTAATAACATCGATTCATCTGGCGAATTGGTAGGATTCGACGTCGAAATTGCAAGAGCACTCTGTAAACAAATGGAACGTGATTGTGAGCTGGTGGCACAGGACTGGGACGGCATTATTCCCAGCTTGCTGAACAACAAATACGACGTAATTGTTGCCTCAATGTCAATCACTGACGAAAGAAAAGAGAAGATTGATTTTACAGATCCGTATTATTCTAACTATCTGAGTGTTATTGCCAGCGGACATGATGTTTCGATGAATAATCTTGGCAAGAAAAATATAGGCGCCCAGCGTTCAACTATAGGATCACAATGGGTGGAAGATGAATTCGGCAGCCGCGCATCGATTAACTTGTATGACACTTTACCAGCAGCTTTTTCTGATCTTAAAGCAGGTCGGATAGACGCGGTAATAGCTGATTATCTGCCGGCTACAGAATGGTTAAATGAAAATGAAGGATACATATTTATTGCCGACAAGATTGATATTGGAGATTCCATCGGCATCGGTATACGTAAAGGTGAAGATGAACTTCGAAGTGCCCTTAACAAAGCGCTAGAAGGAATTTTGAAAAAAGGTGTGTACGAGAAAATAAGCCAGAAGTATTTTAGTACGAATATATACTAGTAGGCGGTTTTGTTGTTATATGATATTCGCATTAACTGTAAAAGTGGCACGGAGAGTATTATGTCCGTGCCATCTTTTTTGCGTATTCTGTCTCTGACAATTTTGTTGTCGGGCAATATGGTGGCCGTCAAATGAATGAGATAATTGGCGTCTTGTCATTTGGTACAGAAGGATGGGGCGATGAGTTATTGCAAGGCGCGTGGCTGACAATACAACTTGCCGTTTGCGCTATGTTGCTGGGGTTGGTTTTAGGGACGCTCCTTGCCGCTGGAAAACTATCTGGCTTCAAGCCCCTCTCTTGGCTTTGCAACGGATATACGTTGCTGCTTAGAGGAATACCGGAGTTTCTGGTTATTTTATACGTCTACTTCAGTGCTGATTCTATTATTAACGCCGTTTTAGGTTATCTGGTTACGGACACAGAATATCAACTCCCCAAGTTCTTAGCAGCTGTGATCGGATTGGGGATGGTCTTTGCGGTGTATGCTTGCGAAATAGTACGAGGTGCGTTTCTTGCTGTCCCTCTCGGCCAAATAGAATCGGCAAATGCAATTGGCATGTCGCATATTCAAGTGCTTACGCGGATTACGTTTCCGCAAATGATCCGATTTTCTATACCAGCCTTGGGTAACCTGTGGTTGATCGTTTTAAAAGATACTTCTTTGGCTGCAGTTATTGCGCTTGATGAACTCTTGCGTATATCAAAGGTTGCAGGAGAAACTGAGTCAGCTCAGCTTACGTTTCTACTTTGTGCTGCGGCTATATATCTTTTGGTTACTATGATCTCAGACGTTGTACGCTCAATATTTGAGCGCCGCGCGATGCGAGGCGTCGTGGGAATATAACAATGTATCTTGATCTCAAGTATCGCCTGTCCGATGCTGTTTGCTCTGTATCAACGCTACCGAATATTGAATCTATATCCAGTTATTGTGGACGCTATATTGATGGCTTTATCGTAACGATTGAATTGATGCTCACAACTTGTTTGTGCGGTTTTATTCTCGCTATCGGCATTGTAGCGGCAAGAGTTGGTAAGGTGGCCCCTCTGCGTTGGTTGGCCTACATATTCTCCTATGTATTCAGAGGTACGCCATTGTTGGTTCAATTATGGGTTTTCTACTATGGCATCGGTGGGTTGGGCGCAGAGACATTGGGGCCACTATGGGTGTTTTTTTCTTCCGCATGGGCGGTGGGATTTCTAGTACTTACATTGAACCACAGTGCATATGCTTCAGAAATATTACGCGGCGGCATTGTTAATATTGATCGTGGCAACGCAGATGCTGCATACACTATTGGTATGTCTAAAATTCAAGCCTTACGACGGATACTGTTACCTCAGGCATTGAGAATTTCTTGGCCTGCTTATGGAAATGAGTTGGTATTAGTCTTGAAGGGCAGCGCACTTATTTCCACAATATCTGTTATGGATTTGATGGGACAAACCCGTACAATATTTGCCAGAAATTACGATTTGAATGCTTATGCTGTTGCTGCCATCCTTTATTTGTTCCTAGCGGGAACAATCTCGTTTTTTATATATTGCGTTGAGCGCAGACTCAATAAACCGTATCGATGAAACTACTATTATTGTTAAAGGATCTTTTGTAGTTGGTCCAATTTCAACTACATTGAAATCTAAAACGTTGCGGTAATTAGTGCCATGAGCACTTGTAAGCTTAATTTTTAGGGAAGCTCTGTTTTATTCAGAACAGTATGCCATTATTTAAATCACGTTGAATGTACTAAGGGGTTGCTCTAGATGATGCGTCAAAATTCCTTTGCTGAAGCAGGTTTCGAGAAATATCGAAAGAAAACTCGTCGTGAGCAGTTTCTTGAAGACATGGATACGGTTGTTCCCTGGCAAGAACTGGTTGAAGTAATAGAACCCTATTACCCTAAGGCCGGTGGGCGTGGTCGTCCGCCAGTGGGCATAGAGCGAATGTTGCGTGTCTATTTTCTCCAACACTGGTTCAACCTGTCAGATCCTGCTGTAGAGGAAGCGCTGTATGATTCGAACGCCATACGCCAGTTTGTTGGAATAGATCTTGGACGTGAACCTGCACCCGATGAGACAACGGTGTGCAAATTTCGTCATCGTCTCGAAGGGCATGAGCTCACCCCGAAGCTGTTTCTGGCGATAAATCATTACCTAGCTCTCAAGGGAGTTAAGGTGAGCAGCGGAACCATCGTGGATGCCAGCATAGTCGCGGCGCCCAGTTCGACAAAGAACAAGGACAAGAAGCGTGATCCTGATATGCATCAAACCCGCAAAGGCAATGAATGGCACTTCGGGATGAAAATGTATATCGGCGTGGACAGTAAGACCAAACTGATTCATTCGATTGCCACCAGCTCAGCCAATATGCACGAATCGCAGATGATTGGCGAACTACTGCATGGAGAAGAAACTCGCGTCTGGGGCGATTCTGCCTACACAGGTCAGCGCGAAACCATATTGAACAAAGCACCCTATGCGCAAGACTTCACACATAGAAAAGGGTTCGGCTACCGGCAATTGACTGAAGAGCAAAGGCGGCAAAACAAAACCAAATCCAAAGTCCGAGCTAAGGTAGAACATATCTTTCTTGTGTCCAAGCGCGTCTTCGGTTTCAACAAAGTCAGATACAAGAGACTCAAGAAAAACACCGCCCATGTCGTCACCAATTTGGGCCTTGTCAATATCTACATGAACAGACGTCGACTGCTACGTTCTATGGCTTAGTGCGTCCGGTGAACAGATATCGAGGTAAAAACCTCCGATATCTGTTCCAGAAGCAATACGAAATGGGCTGCTTAAGTGAGAGAGTAGAGGAGCCGGTCACCCGGACTCCCCCCTCGTTAGAACCCAGCGTGCCCAATTAAGGCACTAGGCTCAAGATAGCAGCATTCACACAGCAGAGGGTCCGTAGAGACGGTGATAAATCCTCACCCGGGGTAATGGGAAGCACTGCATAAAGCAGTTGAACTGATCCCAGTTGAACGACTTACGTTGGCTGCGTCTGTTGAGCCATTTAAACAGAATGCGGGTAGATTGATACAGGAATTTCTCCAACCGCTTGGCATTGAAAGACACACCGTAGTAGCGAATGTGCCCAGCAAGCTTTGCTTGGAAAATCTTCCAAATATCGGACAACCGTGCTCTATTTCTGACTCGACGTGCCCAGAGATTTACCTTCGTCAGTTTGGAGTGTAGACGCTTGCCGCTCGTTTTGACCTTGGGCACCACGTTTCCTTTGCGTGATCGGCCCAAATAGAAAGTAAATCCCAGAAAGTCGAATACGCCCTGCCTTATTCCTTTTCGAGTTTGAACTTTGGAGAATGAAACCAGCTTGGTTTTCTCCTCGTTCAAACTGAGATTAAATTTAGCCAAGCGCTTCACCAGTGCCACTTTAATCCGCTCAGCATCCCCATGCCGTCCACAACAAATTACGGCATCGTCAGCGTAGCGGAACAGCTCGACCCGACCACGACAATGCTTCTTGACCACTTCATGGAACCAAGAGTCGATCACACAATGTGCGTAAATGTTAGCAAGAATCGGACTACAGATGCTCCCTCGTGGAACCCCCTCATCCGTAACCAACAACTCATCACCCGATAACATACCAGCTTTAAACATGCGAATAATATATCGGATAAAGCGTTGATCTTTTATCTTCTCGCGTAACATCTGCTCAAGCATTCTGTGATCGATCGATCCAAAGAAATCTGCAAGATCCAAGTCGATGACGGTTTGAACTTCGTTTTGTAGCAGATGACGGCCCAATGACTGAATCGCATCGTGACAACTCTTGTTTGGCCGGAACCCAAAGGAACAGTCCAAGAAAAGCGGCTCATAGATACTTTCCAATAATTTATGGGCCATCTTCTGGATCAGTTTGTCCTCAAAGTTACTGATTCCCAATGGTCGTGTGGCGCCTATTTTCCCTTCCTTAGGAATGAGTACCTGCCTTACCGGACTAGGCCGGTATGACATCGTTTTCAAGCGCTCGACCACAGTAATCAGATTGACTTCGAGATCCAACCCATACTTCTCCTTACTTACACCATCTGCACCAAGCGCTTTCCTTCCATCCAGCTCATGGTAACAGTCTCTCAGTGAATCCACATTAATGTGGTGCATCAGGCAGTTAAACTGCATTGACGCGTCACGTCGAGATAGCTGCGCTATCCTCGTCAATTTTGTGTTCGTTGTTTGTTGGAATTCTGATGTCTCCACAACGTGTCCTCTCCGAGGTCGCTTTTACCCACGGCCCTTCCCTCCGCAGGCATTACCCTGCTTCAGCAGTACTATGGCCGATCTGACTTCCAACAAGCCGTTTCAGGCTCCTCGCTGTTACACTCGTTGACTAATACTTCCAATCCTGGAAGAGCTGGCTGGATCTCCCACGTTCACTTATATACCTTTGATACATGCCGTGCTCTACGATCCCGGGGAAGCTGATGTAAACTACCCAGAACGAATACATCAATGTTGCCTTCTAGACTTCTAATACTATCGGCCTTCCCAGAAAGGTCTATTAGCGGGACTCAATCACTTCAACTAATGTTTACGGCCTGCATCATCTCTGTCTACGCTTAATCCTGTTTGTTACCGCACAGAACCAAAGACTCGATACAGTGTGTGGCGGGTAGCCACTTCACAGACGGCACTTTCAGCCGTTGGTAAATAAGCGCTTCGTGGCGCACTAGAAGTCGCGACTTAATCTGACAGTTACCAGTTCTAATGGAGTGACTGTCAGATGAAGTTTAGTGTACGTTCTTCTCCTGCCAGATTTTTACACCATCGAGCATGGTTTCGAACGGTGTTCTGCCACAACACATCTTGCCTTG
>CALKXZ010000310.1 GCA_938003775.1 uncultured Granulosicoccus sp.
CAGGCGATTCAGAAACGACGGAACTGGCGTCACCAGCAACCATCATTTCACGCGATGTACTGGTAGCCAGCGGCGATACGCTGTACACCATTGCCAGACGTGAGCTCGGCCGCGCAGGCTTTGCACCACAGCTGGCAGAATTCAACAAGCTGGTGGTCAGCGCACCGTTGAGCCCTGGCAACATTATTCGCGTACCCATTCACGTACCTGCCCGAGGTGAATTTGCCGAGGTGGTATTCGTTAAAGGCGACGTAATAGCAAAGCGCAGCGTACAAAGCAGGTTATCGGTGAATACGCAGCCCGGACAATCGGCAGATCCGATATTAGCAGCGCAAACAACCACTAACGCGGTAACAACTATCGAGCTTGAACGTAATTCTGAAATTTACGCAGGCGATACCATTACCACCGGAAGTGATGGCTACATCAGTATTCAGTTTTCAACGGGGTCCGTGATCAATCTGCAACCCGACACCCAGGCCACATTGAACCGGTTGAACTGCTTGCCTGATGACGACAGCTGTTTAATTGAAGTTCGCACAACCAAGGGCAAGGTTACCTCTGATGTGGAACAACGTGATGACCAGCCGGTGGATTTTCGCATCAGTACCCCTTACGCCTCTGCGGCAGTACGAGGCACTATGTTCGACATCAATGCCAACCCTGACACACTGAGAGTCGGCGTCACTGAAGGTGACGTTAGTCTGTCCGCGTTAGAGCAGAGCGTTGCGTTGGTGGAAGGCTTTGGCTCAGTGGTCAACGAAGGCGAAGCGCCGAGCGCACCAATTGCATTGTTGCCAGCACCGGTCTTCAAACGTGTGCCTGCTCGTGTAGCCCCTGGTGACTCTATTACCTGGTGGCCTTTCTCGACAGCCGCTGGTTATGGCGCTCTGGTCTCCATTGACGAATCTGGTCAGCAGTCGCTGGCAAGCTTTGAAGTCAGTTCTGATCAAATCGGCTTTGATTCTATTGCGTCGGGTGACTATTACCTGCAACTGCGGGCCATCGATGACAACGGCCTACAAGGGTTCGTATCGAATACACGCATCACCATTGCTGACATAGACACCAACACGGACCCAGTGGATACGGCCGTCACCAAACTCGGGCAAGAATTTCTCGTGGCTGTGCAGAACCCGCCAGACAACGCCATCGGCTTCGAGATTCAGATATCGGACAGTGAATCATTTGAAGACCCACAAAGTGTCGATGTGGATACATCTGGTCAGGCCGTATTCAGAATCGACGGCGACCAGGTGTTTTCTCGTGCCCGCGTATTGCTCGATCCGTTTACCGTATCAGCGTACGGGCAGATTGCCCAAAGCGGCAATTAGTGCGGCAACTAAACAAACTTAAAGTCGATCGCTCGTCTGGCTCGTGCCAGTTGCTCAAGCATGACATCGCCGCCGCGAACCGCTACTCCCACGGCCAGAACATCTAATACAACCATCTGGCCCAGTCGTGATTTGACGGGTGAAAAAATATCGCTGTCCTCGTTGACATCCACCGTTAATGCAACATCACTGCATTGCGCCAGCGGCGAGCGTGTCGCAGTGACCGATATCACTTTTGCCTTGGCCTGCCTGGCAAGCTCGACTGTTTTAAGAATATCGCTACTGCGTCCGGAGTGTGAAATAGCGATAACCAGCGCGTCTTTGTCCAGCAGTGCTGCCGCCGCATGTTGTATGTGAGGATCGGAATACGCAATAGCGGGCTTACCCAACCGGAAGAACTTCAGTTGCGCATCTTCGGCCACCACCGCTGAACCACCTGAGCCATAGAGTTCGACACGTGAGCACGCTTCGTACAACGCAATGGCACTGTCAAGTTCAGATTCATTGATTTGATTTTTGATCTGTACCAATGATGCAATAGCACCGTCGAGTAGCTTATTGGCCAGCTCCTTGCTCGAATCATTTGCTGTAACGTTCTGATAAAAAAATGTGCCGCGTCGTGCCAGATCCTGCGCCAGCTTGAGTTTAAATTGCTGAAAGCCCACGCAGTCTAGCGCCCGGCAAAAGCGGATGACGGTCGGTTCACTCACCGATGCGCGGGTAGCGATAGCCTGAATCGATGACTGCACACTCTGATCCGGATCGGCTAATACCACGTCAGCCACTTTTTGTTCAGACTTCCTAAGGGTGTCGCGAGCCGCTTTTATTTTAGCCAGCATGGCGGCTAGCCTGGACTATTCAAGACACGTCTCATGCTTTCACCGAATCCTTTGTCTGTGCTGAATTCTGTGCGGACCGCGCAGGCAGAGACCAGGAATTGCTAAAGGAAAAAGGGGACGCGGAAGAATTTAGTGGCTTCATGAGTAGTCCGGGCTAGGGGCTCCAGAAAACCGATACCGTCTCTGGACGCTGATCAAGCAGGCCGGTAATCGGTGCCGCACCTGCACTGTACGGTGCGCCGTTAGCGTTATCAAGCGCACTGTTCAACACCACCAACTTGTCCGAACCCGTAATGTGCAAATAGCGATGTTCCGCATTAAGCAAAGCTGCGCGCGTGAGCGTTATGCGAGTCAGAGGTTGTGAGGGTGGGTGCATAACGCTGACCATATCACGACTGCCTAATGCCATGGCATGAGATAGCTCATCTGCGGGCGCATCGGGAAACAAAGACGCGGTGTGTCCATCGCCACCCATGCCAAGAATAACGACCGTGAACGGAATCGACATACCCTGTAGGTCACGAGTAACCGGATCGATAGCCTGCTCAACCGATAGCCCATTGCGATACAACGGAATAAAGCTCGCCACCGATGCCTTGTTGACTAACAACGTATTACGCACAAGCGACTCATTGCTGTCTTTGTGCCCAGGCGCAACCCAACGTTCATCGGCCAACGTAACGCTCACCCGCGACCAGTCGATATCAACCGCTGACAGGTACGCAAACACCGGTGCTGGCGTACTACCACCTGATACAACCAAGGACGCAGCGCTGTTTAATGCGATGGCATGCGCCAGACGCTCAGCAATAGACTCCCCTAACGCCTGCGCCAGAGATTCTCGGTCAGCGGATTCCTGCCAATGCAGACCCGTGCCAGCTATCAATCCTCGTTCCAACGCAAACCCTCCTTGCTGATCAAAGCGTTGGCTGCACCCGGCCCCCAGGTGCCAGCCGTGTAGTTTTTCGGACGATACTGATACTGCTCCCAGGCGGCACGTATTGGATCGATCCATGCCCAGGCAGCCGCCACTTCATCACGACGCATAAATAAAGTCGGGTTGCCGCGAATCAGATCGAGCAACAACCGCTCATAGGCGATCATTTTACGCTTCTGGAACACATCATTGAAATCCAGATTCAAATAAACCGGTTGCAGCTGTATGTCATCCCCCCAAGCCTTGACATAGATACGCATTCGAATGCTTTCCTCGGGCTGCAGCCGGATGATTAACTGGTTGGGCGTAGTGAACCCATCGGCTGTGGGAAATATGGAATGCGGAACCTTCTTGAAATTGATAACAATCTCGGTGGTCTTGCTCTCCATGCGTTTGCCCGTGCGTAAAAAAAACGGCACCCCTTCCCAGCGCCAGGAACCGATTTCAGCGCGCAACGCGACAAAGGTTTCGGTGGTGCTGTCATCCGGAATATCCTCGTTATCCAAATAACCGGGGACGGGTCCATCGCTGTACGCACCAGCTTTGTACTGCCCCCGCACTGAATTTTCGATAGCATCAATGCCGGTCAGTGGTTTCAATGCCCTGAGTACTTTTATTTTCTCATCGCGCACGGCGTCTGGGTCGATGCTAACCGGAGGCTCCATGGCCAGAATAACCAACAACTGCAACAGGTGATTTTGCACCATGTCTCGCAACGCACCGGTTTGATCATAGAACGCACTGCGCCCTTCCACGCCCAGTGATTCAGCAATCGTAATCTGCACATCGTTTATCCGCTCACTGCGCCATAGTGGCTCAAACAACGCGTTACCAAAACGCAGGGCTAACAGGTTCTGTACGGTCTCTTTACCCAGGTAATGATCGATACGGTATATCTGTTCTTCCTTAAATGCAGCCGATAGGCTGTCGTTGATATCCTCGGCAGATGCTTGGTCTCGGCCCAACGGTTTTTCCAACGCGACCCGGCTATGCTCAGTAATTAATCCTGCGGCATGTACGCCCTTAGTGATCGGCATAAACAGGCTCGGTGCTACCGACAGATAGAACACCCGTACGTGTTCTTCACGCCCAGACAAGGCTTCAACCAGCGCTTGGTAGCTCTGCACGTTGGTGACATCAACCGGGTAGTAATGGACCCGATCAAGAAATGAAGCCCAGTGCTGCTGATCAAAATCCTGATCACTGATGTGCTGACGAACCTGCTCATCCAGAAGCGCGCGAAACTCGTCAGAGTCCATTGACGAACGAGCAGTGGCAATAATGCGCCCGTCTTGCGGTAATTGCTTTTCACAGTGGCGAAAATACAGCGCTGGGATAAGCTTGCGAATAGACAGATCGCCCGTGCCGCCAAACAGAACGAAGTCAAACGGTTGCAGAGATTCGTTGGAAATTAGATTCATTGCGTAATATTACTACAAGTTGATAAATGCGCTGGAAAACACCAATGTTACCCATTTTTCAGGAAATTGATTGCAGAAAACCCCAAGTTGTACATGGCAGCTATGACATAATTATGTAATTAGCTTACAACTGGTAATGAAAACCCGCATGACGACGATTAATCAAGCCGTTGACGACGTGACCCAGAGAATCATAGAACGTAGTCGCGCAACTCGCACTGAGTATCTTGCCAGGATCAATGCACTGGCTGACGCACCACCGCACCGCGGCGTCATGGGCTGTACCAATCTGGCCCATGCGTTTGCAGCCGCACCCGAACGTGACAAAATTGTGCTGCACGCTGAAAGAACGCCCAATCTGGGTATCGTCACTGCGTACAACGACATGCTCTCAGCCCACCAGCCCTATGAATATGCACCGGAAAAAATTCGCGAGGCGGCCAGAGCAGTTGGTGCCACTGCACAGGTAGCTGGTGGTACACCGGCCATGTGCGACGGCATCACCCAAGGCGAACTGGGTATGGAGTTGTCACTGTTCAGCCGCGACGTCATTGCCATGTCCACGGCAATCGCCCTGTCTCATAATGTGTTTGATGCTGGGGTGTTTCTCGGTGTGTGTGACAAGATTGTGCCAGGATTGTTAATGGGCGCGCTGGCTTTCGGCCATTTACCGGCTGTTTTCATACCGGCAGGTCCCATGACCACGGGCATACCCAACAAAGACAAGGCACGCACTCGCCAGCACTTTGCTGAAGGCAAGGCAACCCGACAAGAATTACTGGCCTCAGAAAGTGCCTCGTACCACGGTCCGGGTACCTGCACATTCTACGGCACCGCTAACAGCAACCAGATGATGATGGAAATCATGGGTTTGCATCTACCCGGTGCCGCGTTTATCAATCCCGGCACAGACCTACGCTCAGCGCTGACTGTCGCCGCCGCTCAACGTGCGTTGGCCATTACTTCTCGTGGTAACGAATTCACACCGCTGGGCCGGCTCATTGATGAAAAAGCTATCGTCAATGCCATTGTTGGCTTACTGGCAACAGCGGGTTCCTCAAACCATACGATGCACATAGTCGCCAT
>CALKXZ010000311.1 GCA_938003775.1 uncultured Granulosicoccus sp.
CATTAATCGAATCGAAGAGGTGTTCGCCGATCCGCAGTTCATAGCGCGCAAAATGAAGATTGAACCCGATGGTATTCCGGGGGTGCGCACGCCTATTCAATTCAGTAACAGTAGTTTGCAAGTGGATCGCAGGGCTCCCAAATTGGGCGAACACAATGATCTGCTTGAATCAAATACAAAAGATAGAAACTAGCAGACTTAACGATCGGTCATCGTTATTGACAACTAACACTCCAGTGCCAAATTCCAATTAATCTAGTCAAGCAAACGGGCAGTTAAAACAGTGGCGAGAAGAGCTTAAAACACACAGTGTTGCCGGACTGAGCAAATCTGCACCTGGCCCTAAACCCAAGATCTCTACTCTAGAAAACTATATTCCGTACGAAAATGAAATCAGACTAATAGTATCCGTACTGGAAAACACCCCGTTCGACACCGCACACCCCTGGCATGACGAAAGAGACCAACTCATAGAATGGGTTCGTTCAAACGGTATTGACATTAATCCACTCGCAGCAGCACCATTGTGTGGCCGAACTCCACACGAATGCGTCTTCTCTTTCAGAGACCAAGAAGAAGGCCTAGCGAAAGGAAAAATTTGCCAGGATTAGAACAAAAAAAACTTACCCACTTCCCAAAACAATCTGCTTCCAAATAGATGTTTCATCGAACAATACGTACTCACGCCGTAATCCCCACGGGCCGAACTCAGCGTGACTAATGCCTAAGATGTAAACATCCGCACCGGTGGGTTTACCAAAACTCCCCCAGCCTTCGTGCTTACCTTGCAATGACCAGCGTACGGCTGCGCGGGGTGACATGGCAGGATCATCCCGTCCTATAACATGCTGTGCAGTGAATGTTGCTGATGGAAATGAAGCCCGAAGCCCCATCCAGAACTGATCAGCATCACCGTGACTGTGTCCGGTAACGCCGCCTGGCAGTTCAAGTTGGCAGGCTCTGTCATATTCGCTGGGTATAGCCGACATCTCTGCGTTCATGATGCGATTCAGAATGTCGACATATCGCTGGCCAAATTCATTGTTGTTACCTTGGGCTGAATAGGGCCCCTGTTTATCGTTGGCAGGTGTCAGTGGTTTAACGCATTCGTCCAGCCCACCTTCGCGTTCAATCAGATTACGCGCATAGGTTTCAGGCATTAATCCAAGTTGTCGCACAATGGCGCCTTGATCTCGAATTAGCCACTCATCATAAATAGTGTTTTCCTTAGCCACGCAGTCAGCAATTATTCGGTAGCGTAATTTCGTGCCCGATGCTGGACCATAGACACCATCGTGCGTATGGGTTGCCGTTGACATGATTCGGTGCGACGATAAAAAGCCAACATGCTCGTCCCCACTCCAAATAACATCTTCACCGTACAAAGTTCTATCGGGAAACTCAGCCAGTGTTGCCATGGTTGCAGCGATAACACCACGATTACCGTGCACGACTGATGCGGGTGTCCGGACTATAATGTCCTCAGAATAGTAGTGATGCAGCGTATTAATCTGTCGATCTTCCCAGATCTCTTTCGTAATACCAATAATGTAATCTGGAAAATCAGTCCACCGCGGATCGAACCCTGGCACGCTCATATTAAATTATCTCTTGTGTTCAATTCCAACGCTATTCAACATCGAATAACTTTTTAAAAAGCTCAATGCAACCGCACTACCTTCCCATTACTTAAAACAGACAGCGTATTGATTGTGGCAAAGACCTCAGTGGGTCGTGCGGCTAATTTGTCAACACATGTCGTCCCCAACGCCGCCAGAATGGCGTTTGAAACGCAGCCCGTATACGCAATACGCGTCACTTTTCTGCCTTGTTCTGACAACGCTGGATACGAAATGTCGGTTACCACATTACCCGCACGGCCCACTAGTCTATTTCGTCCAGATACCGACTCTTCAAATGCGCCAACAAATGCGTTGCAGTACTGCCCTCACCTGTTGCTCTTTTCATCAACTCTTGCGATGAGTACTGACTACCGTGTTGCCAGATATTCTGAGCTAGCCAATTGAGTAAAAATTGGATATCGCCACTAGCAAACTGCTTCTGCCAGTTGGGATGAGCACTCTTCATGGTCGCACTTAACTGCGCGGCATTCACAGCTCCCATCGTGTACGAGGGAAAGTACCCGAATGTACCATCTGTCCAGTGGATATCCTGCATACATCCCTTGGCATGATCACCGTTTACTGATAATCCTAAGTAGGATTGCATTGAGGCTTCCCACACATCTGGAATGACGTCCGGCTCTATATCGCCATTAATCAGCGCACTCTCAATGTCGTAACGCAGCATGACATGCAGCGGATAGGTCACCTCATCAGCCTCCACACGTATATAGCTGGGCTTAACACGAGTTTGTGCGTACCAAATATCGTCACTGTTAAATACCTTGGTCGCAGGCAAATGCTGATGTAACAGATGAATCAGCGCTCTGCTGAACGAACGTGACAGGAACACTTGTTTCTCAAACATGAGACTCTGACTCTCATGTATACACATATTGCGCGCACGACCAATCGGATAAAACTGTGTTTCCTCTGGCAACCCGGATTCGTAGCTGGCATGACCGGTTTCATGCGCAGTTGCCTGAAGTGCATCCGCGAAATCGGTTTTACGGTATCGCGTCGTTATTCTCTGATCTCCTTTGACACCGGTGCTAAACGGATGAATGCTGACATCTAATCTGCCACTGCTGAAATCAAACCCTAGCAGGCGCATTAATTCTTCGCTCATGGCTTGCTGGGACTTGATGGAGTAGTGACCGCCTAGATCCTTGGTAGGCACCGAAGCCTGCTTTTGCATAACCTGCTGAAATAGTTCCGGCAGTGCTGCTTTCAGCTCAGAAAATACCTGACTGATCAATGCCTGATTATCACCCGTGCAATGCAAATCCAGCATGGCATCGTATGGCGTTGCAAAACGAGCCGGTGCTTGTGCTTGTCGGCATTGAGCTTCTTCGCGTGACAACGCCACTACTTCGCGAAAATTGTGCAGAAAACCGTTCCAGTCATTGTTCGCCCGTTGTGTTCTCCACCCATGCTCACAGCGGGACCCAGCCAGTACCAGCGCGTGCACAAGCTCGGCCGGTAATGCCATTGCCTGCTGCCAGGTTTGCCTCATTTCAGCCACGTGGTTCGCCTGAGAGGCATCGACAGACCCGGTATCGAGCTCCACCGCGGCCTCATCCAGCCAATCACTCATGGCGGGCGCTGTCAGCAATTCATGACGCAGACTTGCTAGCTCAGCCATCGCTGTGGCGCGAGGTGCATTACCCGCATCGGGCATCATGACCATCTGATCCCAGCCCAGAAACGTACTGGCATGATCCAACTGTGCGATGCGATGGAATTGTTGTTCCAATTGGTTGATCGACTGACTCAAGATGACTCCAGTAACAATGATGAGAACGCAGGACTACGATAGACCACAAATTCATCATTAGCACGAAGGGTTAGCTGGGCAGCTAGCATTTGTTGCTGTATTAGTTCTCGGGCCGTCGCTTCGCCGACGACCAACAACGCAGTTGCCCACGCATCAGCCAGCATCGTACTGTCGTGCACGACACTGACAGCAACCACTGCATGTTCTATCGGTTCGCCAGTTTGACCATCGATAATGTGTGACAAACGCTTGCCATTCTCTTCGCGGTAATTGCGATAGCTCCCGGAACTGGCAACATGCGAATCTTGCAATAGCAAACCTGCCGCCACACCACCATCTGGTTGCTCAATACCTACGCGCCAAGGTTGAGTATTAACCGCCTGGCCACGAGCACGTAACTCGCCGCCTATATCAACCAGATAATTGTTAACGTTGAATGATTCGAGCACCCGCCCCAGTTGGTCAACAGCAAATCCTTTGCCTAACGAGGACACATCTACGCTGACGCGAGGATGGCGTTTACGCAATGTTTCACCGATACGCACCAGCATATGTGGACCGGCCAGTTTCATCGCCTCGGCAAGCTCAGGTATTGAAGGGTTGGTCCTGGCAGGTTCGGATCCAAACCCCCATAACTCAATAACAGGTTTTAGCGTGATGTCGTAGCGACCATCGGTTAACCAACTGATGCGCTGCGCTGTATCAATAACGGACAAGGTGTCAGGGTGTAGCGTAACCGGTTCTACACTATCCCATTGATTAAAACGTGACAGTTGAGAATCGGGGTTCCAGGTCGACATCAAGTCGTTAATTCGGGCAAGCTCTACCAATAACGCCTCTTCCAGTGCCGCTAGGTCAGCGCTGGTAGAATGCAAATGCACTGACCAGTTAGTACCCATGGTGTCGCCATGGAGTGTGTAAACCTGCGTGGCAGGCACATCCTTATCCGAGCATGCACTAATCAGCAACGCCACACTCACCATCAACGTTGTGCAGATGGGTCTACCGGTAATCATCTGCCACCAGCGGTTCACTGGAGACCGCTACCAACCATAGTCGTGCAGTAACTCTTCGCCTGCTTCCACATCACGTAGTGTCATGACATCAAGATCAGAGTACGCGGCATTGGGATTTTTATCGTGATTGATGAACCTGAAATCGTTTGTCAGTTCCAAGCCCAAATCATCGGTAATCCATAGCACATAGATACCGTCATCCACTGTGGGCATGCCATGCAACCGGCCCAGAACGGTGTTAGCTTTTATGCGCTTTGTGGCAAACAGACCTTTACCGTGAACGGGGCTACTGGCCACAAATACCTTGTCCGATACGTCGCTGATACGAGCATCCTTGTAAGCGGCCATAACACGCTGAGCATTTTTCTTAGCTGACGCCTTTTTTTTGTCGGAACTCTTTTGACCTGCGGCTTTTTTTCCAGCACGTTTGCCAGCCTTGCCTGATGCCTTTCTGTCACCTCGTTTAGACGCAGATTTACCAACAGACTTGCCCAAAGATCTCCCAACGTTCGCTGTCTTGCTGCCTGAATTACTCTTGTCTTTTCCAGCTTTTGCGGCCATGGTTTGCTCAATGCCCTTAAAAGCGTGTAGCGTACCCGAGCGCGGCCCGCATCTCCACCAAAAACCTTAGCTGAGTTCCATCACTGCGCAAAATTGGGTTGCCGCCACCGCGCATTCTCCACGCGTGCGTGCCATGTTGAATCTCTACCCAACACACACTCAGCGGATCATCGAAAGCAACCGATGCATGCCAGGGCCGCAACTGACTGTGCCATTCTCAAGCACACCAGTAGATGCGCTATCTAATTCACCCTACAGGGGTCACCCGTAAAGATGACCCTTAAGCGTTACATGGTTTGCGTCGGACGCTCGCCCTGCACTGCCGCTGCCAAGTGTTGCTCGATACTAGATTTGGTCGCGCCGTTATCCTCTTCGGAAAACTGCACACCTATGCCGGTCACCTTATTACCCTGAGCGCCAGCCGGGGTGACCCACACAACAGATCCGTTAACCGGAACCACGCTATGGTCATCCATTAGTTTGAGTAACATGAAGACCTTGTCTCCCAGCTCATAGTTGCGCGCCGTGGGAACAAAGACCCCACCGTTCTGCACAAACGACATATAGGATGAGTACAGGGCACCACGGTCGGTGATGGAGAAAGAGATAATACCTTTTCGTGTTTCAGCAGTCATAGCAGAACGTTCAGCCGTTGGTCATGAGACGGATATCGGCAAAAAGTCCCTCCAGCACAGTCTGAGTTTTAAAGCTGGCGCTGTCTGAGCGGTATAATTGCAACAAACGGTCGTGAACTGTGAACCACTGCTCGTTGTCAAGCCGCTCTCGGGTCTCCGATATAACCGCTTGTACGGCAGGATTTACGCCAACAGTCAAATTTTCACCCAATCTGAGCGTTGCCAGGCACCAAGTGCTGAACACAGATAAGCACACAGTGGTGTCTAATTTGGATAATGATTCACTGATTCGACCGACGCTGCCTTTGTGTAAAAACAGATCGCGCCAGGCGTTGAGCAACAGGGTCTGACGGGCCTGATATTCCTCATCTGCTGCAACCAGCGCTGCAAACGGACCACCACCTGCCTCCCGCAGCGCCTGCTCCGGATCGGCCAGGGTTTGCGCCAACCACGCAATCGCTGCCGGTCTGTCGTTCAAATTCAACGTAATGCTCTGGCAGCGACTTCTGAGTGTGGCTGGTAAGGCCCCTGTCCGAGTCGCACTAAGAATTAACACCGCGTGATCACTGGGCTCTTCGAGGGTTTTGAGCAAACTATTTGCAGCGTTTCGGTTAAGCGTGTCGGCTTGCTCTAGCAATGCCACCCGGTAGCTTCCTTGGCCGGCGGTTAGCTGCAGCCAGTCTACCAGCGAGCGAATCGGATCAACCTTGATGGCAGCGTTCGCCCCCTCAGGCACCAGCTTACGGTAATCGGGGTGGGAATCAGCCAACAACTGCCGACACGACTCGCAGTGACCACAGGCCCCGGTGTCAGACGGTTGGCGGCATAACAGTGCTTCTGCCAGCCATTGCGCAAACGCGCGTTTACCGATGCCATTCACACCGGTCAAAAGCAATGCATGTGGCAAGCGGGCATCGCTGGATCGTTTCAGCAGTGCGGTCGCAGGCTCCATTAACCATGGCGGACAGGGGGTTAGCGCATCCACTTAACGGCACCAGGTAAACGTGGAAACTCTGGCACTAAATACCGCCAAACGCTCAGTAAACGTGGGGACTTAGGCACAAAACGCAGCCAAACGCTCATGCGGATGAACGCGGCAGTATTCGCTCAAGCGCATCCTGTATTTGCACTTGCACCTGCACCAATGTCTGTGATGCATCCACCACCACCACTCGTTCCGGTGCAGCGGTTGCACGCTGCAAATAGGCCATTCTGGCGCGCTCAAAAAATGCCAGTGTCTCGCGCTCTATGCGATCCGGCGCTCCTCGCTCAGCCATACGCTCCAAACCAGCTTCGACCGTCATGTCCAGCAAAATAGTCAAATCGGGGGTCAACACAACCCCCATCATCTCATGCAGTTGCGCCACGCGCTCTACACCCAGTTCACGGCCCGCCCCCTGATACGCAACACTGGCGTCGAGGAATCGATCGCACAGCACCCATTCACCACGCTGCAGTGCAGGCTCTATGACGGTTGCTACATGCTCTACCCGCGACGCTGCCATCAGCAGCAGTTCGGTCTCTGCCTGCATCTGTCCTTCAGCATGCAGTACCAGATTACGCAGCGATTCTCCCAGTGGTGTTCCACCGGGTTCTCGTGTGCCCACGAACGCAACGCCAGCCTCGTTTAGCAATGATTCTAAGAATGCCCGATTGGTGGTTTTACCCACCCCTTCCAATCCTTCAAGCGTTATGAATTTACCGCGAGTCATGGAGCCAGCTCTAGCGTTTCAATTGATACTTGCGAACCGCTGCATTGTGCTGCTCAAGCGTATCGGAGAATTGATGCGATCCATCCCCACGCGCTACGAAATACAAGGCCGTGGTGGATTCAGGATGCAGAACCGCATGGATCGCCTCACGACCCACCATAGCGATAGGTGTTGGCGGTAGACCCGACCGAGTGTAGGTATTGTAGGGCGTATCGGTGGTCAGGTCCTTGCGACGAATATTACCGGCGTAACTATCGCCCATGCCGTAGATCACGGTAGGGTCCGTTTGTAATCGCATTTTCTTGTTCAGGCGAGACAAAAAAACACCCGCTATCAGCGGTCGTTCCGCTGCTAAAGCGGTTTCCTTTTCGACTATCGACGCCAGTATCAGTGCTTCGTATGGCGTCTCCAGCGGTAAGTTATCCTGGCGCGCCAGCCATTCTTCATTCAATACAGCATCCATGGTCCGTTTGGCCCTGCGCAAGTATTCCAGATCCGTACTGCCGGCAGGGAACGAGTAGGTATCGGCGAAGAATAGCCCCTCCGGATGCAACTCAGCAAAACCGAGCACCTCCATCAGTGCCGTCTCTGACTGCAACGCCGCATCGCTAAGCGTGTGCTTTAGATCGGTGGATGAACTCAGACGAGCCAGCATTTGCTTCCAATTGGACCCTTCGATAATACTGTGTGAATACTGCCTGGTTTGTCCTTTGACAAAGGTATCGAATAGTTGCGGAACCGTTAACGGACCGGTTAAAGCGAATTCACCGGTTTTGATACCGCCAGCTTTTTTGCTCAAACGCGCATACAAATCAAACCAGTAACGCTTTTCAATAATGCCCTGCTGCTCTAACTCCAACGATACCCGCTTCGCTGACCAGCCACGCTCAATGGTGAACGTGGTATTGGCAGCCGGAAAAGATACGGGTTGCTCCAAATACCGATGATAATCTGTCCAGCCAAACCACAAAACGGCTGCCCCACCCAATAGGGTGAGAAGCATCAAGAACCGGATCACACGCCGTCTTTCGCAAACACCAGCGTACCGTTAGTGCCGCCAAAACCAAACGAATTGGACATAGCGACCTGCAAGGGGGCCTCGCGCTTGGTGTTTGCCACAAAATCAAGATCACAGCCTTCGCCCGGGTTATCAAGATTGATCGTTGGGGGTGCTACTTGATCACGCAGAGCGAGTACGGAAAAAACGGCTTCTACGCCACCGGCTGCACCGAGCAAATGACCGACCATGCTTTTCGTCGAGCTGACTAAAACCGATTGACTGTGGCTACCCAGTGCGGTCTTGATGGCATCTGTTTCAGCAACATCACCTGCTGGCGTAGAGGTGCCATGGGCATTGATGTAATCGATGTCGGTGGGTGACAGATCGGCGTTTTTCAGCGCTGCACGCATGCAACGAGCAGCACCTTCACCGTTTTGCGACGGCAATGTCATGTGATAGGCGTCGCCGCTCATACCGTATCCCACGACCTCGCAATAAATGTTGGCGCCACGCGCCTTTGCGTGCTCGTACTCCTCTAACACCATAATACCAGCGCCGTCTCCCAGGACGAAACCGTCACGATCCTTGTCCCAGGGTCTGCTGGCCGCCTGCGGGTCATCGTTGCGGGTCGACAGAGCACGCACGGCACCAAAGCCTGCCAAGCCCAGCGGACACGTGGCCATCTCGGCACCACCTGCAACCATGATGTCAGCGTCTCCATATTCAATGAAACGGGCTGCATCGCCGATATTGTGCGTCCCGGTCGTGCAGGCTGTGACCACACGTTAGTGATTTTTCAGCATTTGTGATGAACTTCGTATCTCTGATAAAGATTTGACAGAGAAAGAAAATCAAGAAACTTGTACGATCCTTGCCTGATTCCTTTTCTTCCTTTTCGTTCT
>CALKXZ010000312.1 GCA_938003775.1 uncultured Granulosicoccus sp.
CACTGCGCAAGCAACGCATACTCAAGGCTCTTCGTTCGCTTCGCGGTGGCAAGCTGAATAACAGTGAATTTGGTACCCGCTTTGTCGGTGAGGGCCCACGAGCAGAGTTGATACAACAGCGGTTCCAGCGTATCTGCGCTCGGTGCGGTATTGATTCTAGCCGCGAATTTATGGCAATGGACACGAATCGATTCCATTGCCAGCAGCGACTACCACAGACCGTTGATAACGCCTCAGCGACAACTACACCCAAAGAGCAACAACTGTCGCTATTTTCAGTTTAAAGGTCTGTGTACTGTGACCTTCCTAGTTGTACTGGAACAAACTAACGCCACATTGGTATGTTCCGGTACGCTAGCAATGGATTGCTTTGCAGGTCGCAGCACACCCGATATTTTCGCTCAGGCAATTAACGCATGAAGTTTTTCAGTGTTGTTTGCCAGGCTGTATAACTTGGCTTGCTTAAATACCGATCAGTTAATAGCAATGGCGTGAATGCACTGCGCCACGAATATCGATCGGTAAACCCCCAAGCTTGCATGGCTTTGCAGCGTGGTTGTGCCAGACAGATCTCTAAGCTGCGTTGAAAAACGGCTGCTTGAGTGTCCAGTGTATCAGGTGCATCTAGCGCAACATCAAACTCGGTAATATAGATATCCAACCCCAGGTCGGCAAAGCGTTGTAAATTACGCTCAACGCTTGGGTAATCATCAAACCCACTGCGTAAGTGCATCTGAAAACCAACGCCATCAATCGGTGTGCCAGCTGCAAGCTCAGATTGAAGCAATGCGTACATGGCGTCTGATTTTTGATTTTCCCAGACAACATCGTAATCGTTGTAAATCAATACGGCATCAGGATCGACCGCTCTGGCAGCTTCGAATGCCTTGCCAATGTAGCCCTCTCCCATGCCCTTGAACCAGATAGATTGGCGCAGACGTCCATCGTCTTCCAGTGCTTCGTTGACCACATCCCATAGTGCAATGCGCCCTTTGTAGCGACCTGCAACGGCATCAATGTGTTCGAGCATCACCGTCTCTGCATCACTGGGATCCAGGCGTTGTACCCAGTCGGGTAATTGCGCATACCAGATCAGTGGATGACCATGCAAAAGCATATTGTTGGCTTCAGCATAGTCAGCCAGCGCATCCGCATCATCAAAGCGAAACTCGCCACGGCGTGGTTGTATCCAGCCCATCTTGTGCGAGTTTTCTGGTGTTAGCATGTTGAATTCAGATGCTGCTGTGTCCAGATACAACTGGTTGTCTGCCAATTCAAATGCATTGAGAACGGCGGCAAAGCCTATTTTAAAATCTCGTTGATCGGCAAGATCGCGCAAACGTTCGCCGCCGCGTTGTAACGAGGCAGGTTCGACCACCGTCACCGTTATCGTCAAAGCTTGCCCCTGCAGGTGGATTCAATACGCGCAAAGACGGCACAGTAAAGTCCGGGTCGACTGGCTGCACCAGTTGGTTCAGCGTATCGCCAATACGTATCAGCGGATTACGAATGCCATTAATGCGTGGCGCAAAGTTGACCAGGCTATTCGGGTCGCGGAACACGCGTAAGCGAACACTTTGGCGAGTACGCAGTTGCGGCTCGTTTGCATCAATCGCACTGAAAGTAACAAAGGTATCACCTAAGTTGATGGGTAACGGGCGCCAGCGAAAGGTACGCGAACCATCAAAGTTATCGGTAAAAGAGGCACCTGCTGGCAAACGGTCAATGGCCAGACCCGGTACATCGCCATCCAGGTCGATGGGTCTGACAATGAATTCGAACTGTTGGCCGAGTGCTACGTCCTGATTGGGTAGAGATCCGAACAGTGGCGCTCGGTTACTAGGATCACCAGAACCAACCATACCGGGTAATAGGTTTCCATTGGCATCTTGTATGCGCAATGTGATGCGACGCGTGCTAGAGAGTGATGGGTCCTGAGCATCCTGGGTGGTGAAGGCAAGTTCTACAGAGCCGGGACTGGCTAAGCCTGGTTGCCAGACAAACTGTCGCGTACCATCTTGATTGTCCGAGAAACTAGCACCTTCAGGCAGCGGTTGCACACGCAAAGAAGGCACAACACCTTCAGGATCAATTGGCACAACCCGAAAATTGAATTGTCCGCCTAGCCGTACGCTTTGATCGGTCAGTGATTCAATTTCCGGTGGTAAATTATTGCCTGGATTACCATCGTTACCGGTGTTGGCAGACGCAACGGTAACACGCAGTGTGCGGCGGCCAATAAGATCAACGTCGGTGGCATCGAAAGCTTCAAAGATAAATTCGTTCAGCCCTATATCGCTTTGTGTCGGTACCCATGCAAAGCTACGCGTGCCATCACCGTTATCTGAAAAAAGTGCCCCTGTTGGGTAGTTAACGATTCTGAGCCCCGGTACATCGCCGTCCGGATCACCGGGGACAATGCGTACTCGCAGTTGTTGACCCACACTGATGCTTTGATTGTCCAGTGGTGCGATAAAAGGGGGTGAGTTCGCCAGCGCTGAGGCACTGACTGTCATAAAACTCACTGTTAATTGAGCAGCGAGTACGGCGGGTATTAATAGCCTAGGCAATGGCCCATTGCGTTTATTCGGTACTTCCATGACAAGTAAACTCCCGTGGTCTGAACCACGGGCGCATGCAGAAATCACGCCCAGCAAGTATGTGCTTCTGACCTTGTCAGAGTGCTAAACCGCTGGATGATGTTTTATTTGAATAGTTTCAATAGGTTATTGATATTGTTGAATATTGACAATGATATTACCGGCGCATTACGAGGCCACTGACAGCCTGCCTGTCATCGCGAACCGCTCGATTAATGACTGTACAAGGCCGGTTGATATGGCTCGACCGACAAAGTCGGTTAAGTAGGCCGCTGCCGCTGGTTTATCTATTTGGCACCCAACGGATTGCTGTACGGCTGTGAAGCTGGTGTCAAATAGGGTCGCACCGGGCATCAATGATTGCTGTTCCAGTAATTTGGGACGCAAACCTGCCAGCACATCCAATTGCTGGTCGCGAAAGGTAGAAAAGGAGTCGTCTAGCGATTCGCTTCTAACCAGTGTTGCGTGCTGTAGATTCTCAGTCAACCAAAGATCATAGGCGCTGCGTTGTTTGACTGAGATACGTACACCAGGCTTGTCCACTGCATCGATAGTTGTGATGGGTGAGTCAGGTGGTAGTAAATAGGTGGCTTGAATTTCACTGTAAGCTGGGCTGAAGTTAATGGTCTTTGCCCGCTCAGGCTCGGCTGCAATATTGGCAATGTCCCACTGATTGTTCAGTGCATCATCGGCAATGTCCCCAGGACCTTTATAGGGCAGTAGCGCCAGTTCAACACCCAGCTCATTGGCAATTGCTTGAGCCAAAGACGGTGACACACCCTCTGGCTGGTTGTTTTCACCCGTGCCACTCACCAATAAAAAGTTACTCATATTGATGGCTGCACGTAAGCGACCAGTGGGTGCCAGTTGTGTTCGCACGGTTGTTTTCAGTGCCGGATCAAGCGTGAATGTCATTAGCGTTTATCACTATCGTTTATCACAGTCTTTTATCATTATGATTATCACTATGATGTGAACCTGTGGTGGCTCACAAATTTTATACCGTGTAAAACAGTGTAGGGCAGGTACCCAGAAGGCGATACTGCGCACACGGTGCGTTGATGGATGAAAAGCAGATGCTACATGTCTGGTTCAACGTAGAAAACACCGACGCTGACAGCGCTGACGCGCACCCGAGTGCCCGCGGGTATGGTTTGCATGGTTAGGTTCTGCCCTGGTTCCACGCGCCAGTTGATACCGGAAAATTTCTGCGTGCCAGTGGTGGTTGCATTGATGTCCGAGGCCAGCGTAAACGTATGGCCAATGAGGTCACTGCTGCGATCGTTACCCAGATCAGCGCCGCTTTGCATACGCTTTAGTGGGTTCCACAACAGACCGGTAATGGCGGCTGTGGCGATGGCAAAACAGGCAACCGCTGCTACAAACGAATTGGGTATGAATGAGAACCACAGCAGGGCGCCGGTAACTATGGCACCCAGACTGCCGAACAGTAGTAAGCCACTGCCAAAACCGAAGGCGATGGCTTCAATGGCCAGCAACAGGAACCCAAAAATGATCCAGATGGTTGCCTGATGTTCGATGAATGTTTCCATTAACTACCGCCAGGACGGAACGCATCGGTTGAATTCATTGCAGCCACGACCGCCATGCTCTCGGCGACCACTGAACCGGCCTCACTGCTCTTGCCGTCCATTAACACCACTGTGGATTCCTTGGCTATGTTGGCCTTTGCCGTGATAGCGCGTGTCGCGAGATCCAGTTGCACCGCTTTCTGCCCTTCGGGTGTCGCAGCAGCATCACCAACCGTCTTCAGTGCTGTGGCTTGAGCCATGGCAACGGTTGTTATCGCTTCAGCTTCACCTTGTGCTTCCAGAATCTGTTGCTCCCGTTGCGCCTCTGCAGCCAGTACTATCGACTGCTTTTGACCTTCCGCCACATTGATAGCCGATTGGCGCTGCGCTTCAGAGTCAAGTACCGTTGCGCGCTTATCTCGTTCTGCCTTCATCTGCCGTTCCATCGCTTCAAGCACGCTCTTTGGTGGGGTAATGTCTTTGATCTCGTAGCGCAGGCACGTGGTGCCCCAGGCTTCACCGGCCTCATTAATGGCATGCACAATGGCAGCGTTGAGTAGGTCGCGTTCTTCAAAGGTGCGATCGAGCGTGATCTTGCCGATCTCGGAACGCATGGTTGTTTGAGCCAATTGCGTCACACCGAATACATAGTTGTCGATACCGTAGCTGGACTTCTCCGGGTCAATAACCTTCAAATAAAGTACACCGTCGACAGTGAGCGTGATGTTGTCTTTAGTGATAGCAGACTGCGATGGAACATCCAGCGCTAACTCTTTGAGCGATACCTTGTAGGCAACTTGATCAATTATTGGGAAAACGAATTTGAGTCCGGCTGTGAGTGTGGTTCGGAACTTGCCGAAGCGTTCCACCACATAGGCGGTGTTCTGTGGAACGAATTTGACGGACGAATTCAGGATGATCATCACGATGATCGCCAGTCCGACCCAGAAGGCCGCTGCAGAGCTCAATAAGGTATCCATAGAGTCAGTGTCTGGTCAGTTGTTTGTAGGGTTAACAGAGTTGATGGAACGGTTTTCCTTGATCATAGAATATGGGGATAAAATCCCGATAATTCAATGACTTTAATCGTGTAATCTATCGATTTGCTGCGTATCTGGGGAGTTCGGCATGTCCGGCAAGTTTGGCGATTCACCACAGCGGTGTTGACAGACGCTCGATCGCTACACGACTAGCGCCTGCACCGTATAGGCTTTTAGTAAATCATGCGGACAGTCTAACCGCCTTGTCTGGGCGGTGTTGTGACTTACTCACCCGGTACCCGCTTCTTTTTGCAAGGTGTTCGTGCAAGGTGTAACACGGCGTGTGATAACCGATGAGCCGATGCGCTACTTGGCCGTAAAGCCACCATCCACATATAAGACCTGTCCGGTGACATACGCACTGGCATCGGAACACAGGAACAGTGTGGGGCCAACCAGATCATCCAGCTCGCCATTACGGCCCATGCAGGTTTGAGCCGCATTAGCTGCAGCCTTTTGCTCATCGTCAAACACCGCCTGGGTCAGCTCTGTTGGGAAGAACCCCGGAGCTATAGCATTGGCGCGGATACCTCTGGGCGACCAGGCTTCGGCCATGGCTCTGGTGAGTTGCGTAATACCACCCTTGGATGCCCCGTAGGGCAAGCTATTCGCAAAGGCCCGGGTGGATTGCAGCGAGGCAATATTGATGATACTACCTTGGTTTCCCATGCCGTTAACCAAGGCGCGACTGAGAAAAAACGGCACGGACAGATTCAGTTGCAGAGTTTGATTCCACGATTCTTCTGTCACTGCGTCTACCTGCTGACGCAAATTGACACCGGCAGCGTTAATCAATAGGGTCGGTGCACCAAACGGTTCGGCGGCATCGTTGGCTAAGGTGTCAAAGTCATTCACTGCGCATAGATCGCGTGGCAACGCATGCCCTTGAATTTCTGTGGCAAGCTCGCTTATGGATGCTTCACGTCGTGCAATCAATACAACTTTGGCACCAGCCTGGGCTAAGGCCCTGGCCAGGTGCTTGCCAATACCCGATGAAGCACCGGTAACCAGCGCCACTCGGTTGCTGATATCGAATCGTGTCAGTGCATTGTGCATCGGTTTAAGAGGCACCGGTTAAGTCAAAGTTTTCCCCCGGAAAATACTTAGCCAGGCGAACATCGGCCGAGCGTGCATGACCTTCCATACCTTCAAGCCGTGAAATACGAGCGCAGGCTTGACCAATGTCGCGATTCGCTTGGCGCGTGGAGCGCTGCCAGGTCACGGTCTTGATAAATTTCCCAACCGACAAACCGCCGGTGTAGTGCGCAGCCCCTTTGGTGGGGAGTACATGGTTCGGTCCTGAGACCTTATCACCGTAAGCAACCGTTGTCTCTTCACCCAAAAACAATGACCCGTAGTTGGTTAGATTGTCCAACCACCAGTCCAGATCATCGGCTTGAATCTGCAGGTGTTCTGAGGCGTAACTGTCAGACACTTCAACCGCTTCGTTGCGATTGTCGCACACCATAATCTCGCCATATTCTTCCCAGGCGATGGTGGCATTCTCCCGGTTAAGCTTCGGTAGGTCGGCAATAAGCTCGGGTATGAGTTTGTGTACCTCGGTAGCCAGCTTCCTGTCCGTTGAGATCAACCATACCGGTGAGTTATAGCCATGTTCTGCTTGGCCGACCAGATCAGCGGCAACGATGACAGGGTCGGCACTGCTATCAGCGATGACCATACTCTCGGTGGGACCTGCAAACATATCGATGCCGACACGACCAAACAATATGCGTTTGGCTTCGGCGACATATTGGTTGCCGGGGCCCGCCAGCACACGCGCTGGTGAGGTACCGAACAGGCCGAACGCCATGGCCGCGATGCCCTGTACACCACCCAGATTCAGTATGGTGTCGGCACCGCATACATCCAGCGCATACAGCACGGCGGGGTGCATGCCGACACCGGGTCGGGGTGGTGAGCAGGCCGAAATATGTTTAACGCCTGCGACCTTGGCGGTGGTTGCTGTCATGATCGCAGAGGCAACGTGCGAATAACGGCCACCCGGTGCATAGCACCCGGCTGCCGAAACTGGAATTTGTTTCTGGCCAGCCAGTAAGCCAGGAAGAAGCTCCAGCTGGGTATCACCAATAGTCGACAGTTGTGCCTGGGCAAAGCGCTGCACGTTATCTCGGGCAAACAGGATGTCATCTTTCAACCGTTGGTTGACCGCCTCGTGTGAGGCGCGGCGCTGCGCGTCGCTGACAACAATGTCGCCTTCCCACAGGTCCAGTTTGTGAGCGTACTCGCGGACCACGGCTTCGCCGCCCGATTCAATCTCGTCGAGCATTGACTGGACCGTCTCGCGGACATCCTGCTCACCCGTTGCAGCGGTTTTACTGGCTTTTTTAAGATATTCCATGCGGTTAAATTCCTGATATATAGCGATTATTGACGCGATGTATGCGCATACATTGCATTGTATGCGCATACGGTGTTAAATGACAAGTCAAAAAGTCGCGAGAGGATTCTATGAAAGCTCGTCGTCAATTGCCTACCCAGACTGATGTTGCGGAGGCCGCTGGTGTGTCAACAGCAACGGTATCTCGGGTGATAAATAACCAAGGGGCCATCACACCGTCGGCGCGTCAGCGGGTGCAAGAGGCTATTGAGCGCTTGAATTACGTACCGCATGCCGGTGCGCGAGCGCTGGCCATGCAGCGAACCCACACCCTTGGGGCGATTATCCCGACATTGAATAACGCCATTTTTGCCGAAGGAATAAACGCCTTCGAGCGCACGGCCCAGTCATTGGGTTACACCCTGTTGTTGTCTGTGTCTCAGCAGGATCTTCAGCACGAGCTGGCGTTGGTGATCAAAATGATTGAACGCGGCGTTGATGGTCTGCTTCTCGTAGGCAATATGCACGAAGAGGCGGTGTTTGATCGGCTGGAGCAAGCTGAGGTTAGCCACGTGTGTACCTGGGCCTATGACCCGGCTGCACGAGCAGCCAATATCGGCTTTGACAACGCACAGTCCATGCATGCTGTGGTGGATCATCTGGTGACATTGGGTCATCACAACGTAGGCATGCTTGCAGGACAGGTACAGCACAACGATCGTGCGCGTGATCGCGTTGTAGGGGTGCGGTCACGGCTTAATCATCACGGCCTGTCACTGTCTGAGGCTAATATCATTGAGCTTGAGTACGCCATTGAACCGAGTCGTGTTGCATTGCGCCAGCTGTTAAATCGTGGCGTCACGGCAGTGGTCTGTGGCAACGATGTTATTGCCTACGGTGCTTTGCTTGAAGCACAGACACTGGGGCGACGGGTACCTGAAGACCTGTCGATAACAGGGTTTGATGATCTGAGCCTATCGGCCCAGCTCAATCCGGCGTTAACCAGTGTTCAAGTCAATGCGGTGGCAATGGGTAAAGCTGCTGCGCGCCAATTAACCGATGCAGTAGAGGGGCGAGCGGATATGGCGTCGGTACAAATGCCGACGCAGCTGGTTGTTAGACAAACAACAGGGCCGTGTAAACGATAGAACCCACTAGCTCATAGTATCGAGCATTGTATTGGCCCGTTCGAACCACAGTCGCGATACCAGGTTGTCTTTAGGCAGCATAATACCCAACGTATCAACGCCAGTATGGCGGTACCGCAAGTCAAGCAGAATCTCACGGGCAACCGACTCGTTACCAATTTCTTGTTGCGCTATAGCTTCGCTGTACAGGGCTGTATCGTAATAGGTGGTATCCGGGTATTGTTGACGCAGTTGCTGCATAGTGCGTAAGGCTTCGGCATAGTTCTTCTCATCCATTAACTGAATATAGCCTTTCAGATACAACGCATCGTCGCCCAGGTAACCTGAACCATATAGCGTACCGAGTACATCCAGTTCAGTCTTGGCAGCATCAAGCTCGCCAGCTTCACGCCTATCCAGTGCGCTTAAATACGTCTCCAAGTCCTCACCATCTCCATAGGTATCCGATTCTTTAAGTACGGGTAACTTAATGGCGGCTCGTTGCTTGTTGACAGTGACAGGTTTGCCGTCAATGTAATCATCATAGCGCGCGCGGGCGCGACGAAATTGTCCACTGTTTTCCAGCTCTTTGGCTTGGTAGTAACTCTGCTCGTTGATATTGACCGACTCATCTACCATCTGAATCGTTTCATAGTCGACCGCAAATTCAGCGTTCTTGAGTCCTTCGGTAATCGGTTGAAAAGAAATACCAACGGTAATAGCCTCGGCAGGCTGTAGCTGTACACCGTCAACTAAGTCGGTGGAGAACTCCTCAGCGTTGACACCCACAATAGACACTGCCTTCAGCGGATAAATATCCGCGCCGCGATTGGCAATCTGGAT
>CALKXZ010000313.1 GCA_938003775.1 uncultured Granulosicoccus sp.
ACTGGCACTGGCACCTGTGCTGATCCAGGGCACCAGCCCCATACGTTCAAGACAGTGTACTTGTCTGGCTGAGAAACCCATGACCCTAAGCCGCCTACTCGTCCGGACGCTGCAGCCGACTGCGTTTGCGATGCAGTCTAAATAAAAAATAAACAGGGCCAGACAGAGCGTACAGCACCGATGCAATTAGAATCATCTTGGCAGGATCCACCGCTGTAACGACGAACAACAACAGTAATCCCAGCAGCATGGCGAATGGCACCTTGCGATTGGTACCCAGATCCTTAAAACTGTAGTAAGTCGTTGTGCTCACCATGGCAATGCCGGTGAACAGCGTCATGACAGCGGTAAGAATGACTACGTCAGGCCCAGCGATACCCATGCCTGTCATCACCCACACGAAGCTGGCGAGTACCGCTGCTGCTGCTGGGCAGGCAAGACCCTGAAAAAATCGTTTGTCAGCGGTACCAACAGCCACATTAAACCGAGCCAGTCGTAGTCCGCAGCAAGCGGTGTACACGAAGCCAATGACCCAGCCCAGATGACCAAATTGCGCCTCGGTGATACTTGACAGCGACCAGGTATACATTAAGAACGCTGGCGCCATACCAAATGAAATCATGTCAGCCATGCTGTCGTACTCAGCACCAAAGGCTGTGGTGGTATTGGTCATGCGGGCTACTCGCCCGTCAAAACCATCTAGCACCATCGCAACCACAATGGCAATACCAGCCGATTGATAATCGGCGTTATAGGCGGCAATGATGCTGTAAAAACCAGCGAACAGCGCGCTCGTGGTAAACAGGTTAGGCAGCAAGTAGATGCCTCTTGACGGCTGTTTTTTCACACTGGAAGATTCCACTACCTGTTGCTCTCGCATACCCCTATCGCACTAGTCTACTCTTTCCAGATTTACCGGCCAGGTTAACCGACCGTGTTGTCAGAATGACACAAACGGCTCGATTAACCTGGATCTTTGTGTGTACCTGGCTGGTTACGGTTTCAGGCTCTTATCGCCTCGGGCAATACCCGTTGCCCCAGATCGAACAGCCTCAATGATATTGTCTCGCCCTATGGCCTCCAGAAACGCACTCAGTTTGTGATCATCTCCGGTCAGCTCGATGACATAGCTTGAATCGGTCACATCGAGTATTCGTCCACGAAATATATCACTAACACGCTTGAGCTCTTCACGAGAATGATCAACCGCGCGTACTTTGAGCAGCATCATTTCGCGTTCAATAAACTGCACTTCAGTCAGGTCCGTCAGGCGCACCACATCCACCAGTTTATTCAATTGTTTGATGATTTGCTCAACCACACGCTCTGTGCCCAGCGTCACGATGGTCATGCGCGATAGGGTCGGATCGTGCGTTGCTGCCACGGTCAATGACTCAATATTGTAACCACGGGCACTGAACAACCCAGCCACACGTGACAACGCACCCGACTCGTTTTCAAGCAGGATTGATATGACATGCCTTCGCATCACGCAAGCTCCCGCGCCGGATTCAACCTCATTTCATGATGCCCCTTACCCGCTTCTATCATCGGATAAACATTCTCTTGCTGGTCGGTCTGAAAATCGAGAAACACGAGCCGATCCTTCATCGCAAAGGCCTCTTCCAATGCACCGTCGACATCCGCCGGATTTTCGATACGCATGCCAATATGGCCGTAGCTTTCGGTCAGCTTGACGAAATCAGGCAGCGCATCCATGTACGAATGTGAGTAACGCTTTTCATAGTTAAATTCCTGCCACTGACGCACCATACCCATGTAGCGATTGTTCAAACAGATAATCTTAACTGGCGTACCGTACTGCAAACACGTTGAGAGCTCCTGTATGCACATTTGGATACTGGCCTCGCCGGTTACGCAGGCGACCACCTCGTCTGGAAACGCCAGTTGCACGCCAATGGCAGCTGGCAGACCGAAGCCCATTGTTCCCAGACCACCCGAATTAATCCAGCGGCGTGGCTTATCGAAGCCGTAGAACTGTGCCGCCCACATCTGGTGCTGTCCCACATCAGAAGTAATATAAGCATCGCCTTTGGTCACTCGCCACAATGATTCAACCACTGATTGAGGCTTGATTAATGCGCTGTCCGTATCGTAAGCCAGGCAGTTTTTACTGGACCATTGTTTAATCTGAGCCCACCACTGCACAAGATCGGCTGGGTCTGCCCGTTTATCGGTGTCACGAATCAGCGCCACCATAGCCTCCAGCACATGGCCGACATCACCGACAATGGGTACATCAACAGTGACGTTTTTGGATATGGAGGCAGGATCGACATCGACATGTACGATTTTGGCATTCGGGCAGAAGCTTTCCGTTTCTCCAGTCACCCGGTCATCAAAGCGAGCACCGATCGCGATTAGGACGTCGCAGTCGTGCATTGCCATATTGGCCTCGTAGGTGCCGTGCATACCCAGCATGCCCAGGTTCTGCTTGTTCGAGGCGGGAAACGCGCCCAGCCCCATTAGCGTCTGGGTAATGGGGTAGCCCAGCAACTCTGTGAATTCGGTCAGCTGTGCAGCAGCATTACCCAACACCACACCACCACCTGAATAAATCATGGGCCGCTGAGCAGATAAAATGAGATCAACCGCTTTGCGAATCTGACCCGGATGTCCCTGCTCGGCAGGACTGTAGGAACGCATATTGACTGTCTTGGGGTATTCGAACGGAACAGTCACACCCGGCGTGGTGAAATCTTTTGGAATGTCCACAACCACCGGACCCGGCCGACCTGTGGTGGCCACATGAAACGCTTTCTTGATGGTTTCGGCAAAGTTTTCCAGCGAGTCCACCAGGAAATTGTGCTTGACGCAGGGCCGTGTAATACCCACGCAGTCTACTTCCTGGAAGGCATCGCTACCAATGAACCGGCTTTGCACTTGCCCTGAGATCACCACCATGGGGATAGAATCCATAAAGGCTGTGGCTATTCCGGTCACCGCATTGGTCGCTCCAGGACCTGATGTAACTAGCACCACACCGGGCTTACCGGTTGCACGCGCGTATCCATCTGCCGCATGCGTTGCACCTTGCTCATGTCGCACCAGAATGTGCTTGACCGAATTCTGCTCGTATAGAGCGTCGTAAATGTGTAGCACGGCACCGCCTGGGTAACCGAAAATAAATTCCACGCCCTCTTCCTTGAGCGCTTGGATAAGAACTTCACCACCGGATAATTCCACCGTTTTTTCCTCTAGCATTAATTTATAGACACAGTCGCGCAAACGCACGGCACAGCCAATGTCCCGCGCGCGACTGAGTGCATCACGATTGCGTTGTGGAGGTGGCTGGCAACGATTCTAAGCTGTTGTCGAACGCGACAATGGTGGTTTTGACTGTCTGCGGACACACCACGAGCGATAAACCGGGTGATTGACATAAACGAGTTGCCGGGCCGGATTGTGTCGAACCCCTCACGCCAGCAGTATAACGCCTTGTTAGGCTTTGCGGGAGGCCTGACTCACGCTCGTGGTAGATTGGCACGAACCAAGCAGCACAATTCCGGTCCACCGTTGTGCAGGACAACCGACTCAACAGCACGTGATTTCAATGGTTTTGCCATCATCACCTAACAACCGAACTCGCCCTGCCCCGCGCCAGAGCCGCTCTCGGCGTTACCTGCACTGCAGCTGGCAGACACGCTGTCTGGGCCTCCTACTGGGCCTACTGATGTCCGTGGCATCCGCTAGCGTAGTAGCGCAGCAGAATCTCCCCGATATGGGAGAACCGGCTGATAGTGCTCTATCGCCGCTTGAAGAGCGCGAACTGGGCGCCCGGTTTATGCGCCAAATCCGAGCACATTTACCGTTGATTAGAGACGTGCAGTTAACCGAATACATACAGGACCTGGGTAATAGACTGGTGCTGGCAGCGGACAAAACAAACAACCAGACATTCACCTTTTTTATCATCGACGATCCACAAATCAATGCCTTCGCCATTCCCGGCGGTTATGTCGGAGTCAATTCCGGGCTGATAGCAGCCATGGATGCCGAGGAACAGTTAGCCAGCGTGATTGCTCACGAAGTAGCTCATGTTACTCAGCGACATCATGCACGAGCGTTTGCCACGGGTAATCGCGCCACGTTGAGCACGGCAGCAGCGGTACTTGCCGCCATTATCATCGGACAGGCATCTCCACAAGCAGGCCAGGCAGCACTGGCAGCTGGACTGGCTGCAAGCCAGCAGTCAGCAATCAATTTCACCCGCAGCAATGAGGTGGAGGCTGATCGAATCGGTATTGAAATTCTGGCCAACGCTCAATATGACGCAATGGCGATGGCCGAATCATTCGACATTCTGCGTCGCAAAAATTCGCTTAACACCTCCGTGGGACAGTTGGAGTATCTGCGCACCCACCCGCTGGATAATAATCGAATTGCCGAAGCGACTGATCGGGCCAGCGGCAAGGCGCGTCGAAACCGAGTATCTGGCCTGGACTACGACCTGTTTAGAGCAAGACTGGCCGTGCTGAGCGCTGAGGACAGAGGTCAGGCTCAGCGACTGTATTTGGCAAAACATCGTCGGCAGCCGAGTGCCGATAACGCGTATGCGCTGGCGCTACTGTCTCAGCGGGCTGACCGTTCGGCGGCAGCCAATCGGTATCTGGAGGACGCGGAAAGGTTTGCCCCAGGGCATCCCATGGTGGAATTACTGCGTGCCGATATCAGTCGTATGAACAACAAGCGCGGCGATGATTCGCGCCTTACAGCCTTACTAGAGCTCTACCCAGATCGTTATTCAATAGTGGAAAAACAACTGGAATACCTGATCCGTGAGCGTCGTTTGGGCGAAGCTGTCACCGTGGCTAATCATTATCTGCGCAACAGCAGCCATCCTGATCCGCTAGCATGGCGACAGCTTGCCAGTATTCAGGAACGACTGGAAGATCAGGCCAACAGTCATGAATCACTGGCGCGCTACTTTGAGGCCATCAACGAACTGCAAAGAGCCACCAGTCAACTTGAACTGGCTTTACGACATGTGCCTCCGACCTCTCAAGACCAGCTACGTCTGGAAGCTAGCTTAAGAGATATTCAGGAAAAGGCCACACGTCTGCGTTGATGTGGCCTGTCGGTGTACATTTTTGTTTAACAGGCTGTTGAAAATCGACACGATTGACTACGAGGCCGCAACGTCATGCAGATTCCGACTGCCATGGCGACTCTCATATTGACAAAGTTCGACAAACTTACCTATCAAGTTGGTAGATTACTTTTCGTGCAAAACTCCACATTGGTGCCGCCAATTCATCAATATGATCTTGATCGGTACAATAATCAAGTTCATTCATCAGTAGGCAACCATTCTGACGAGATTGAACGCGCTGCTATTGATTAGCATTAACGTCAGATTCTTCTCCAGACCTCGATAGGCTGATTTTCGAAGGCTACCGACTGTTTTCATCCAGCCAAATGGCTCCTCGACTCGCTTTCGTTTTATCTGGCTTATTTCGGAGTCAGCCGTGCTTGTGGTTCTGCCATCAACGTAACCGCGACCCTCCTTCGCAGCAACATGGGGTGTTATCCCGTGTTCTCTACAGCCTTGCACAAAGCATTTTGTATCATAGCCCTTGTCTGCCGCTACGGTTCTACCAGAACGCTTGCTTTGCTTTGCCAATAGCACAAGCCCTGCATCCCACTCCTTACTCGTACCCGCTGTGGTTAACGTGGCATCCACAATCAGGCCGTTACGATTGTCGATGACAACATGCCCCATGTGGTAGCACAGCTTGGAGTTGAGCCGGCGCTTTTGCGGTACAACCGTGCGTCAGGATCAGTGGTTGAATGATGCGTATCGTTCTTTCGGTTTTAACCTTGTGAAGTTAACATCCTTGTTTCTATTCTTCGGATCTTTTGGATCGTCCTCGCTTTTTGGTTGATCTTTAGGAACAAAAGGCTTCAGTGATGCATTGGCCTCGATCAACGTGCCATCAACTGAGAAATGTTCGCGTGACATTAGCCGCTTGGTATAGGCCTGCTTCTTGATTTCATTAAATAGTCTCTGAGCTATATCAGCCGTCAGCACACGATCCCGGTTCTTGGAGAACGCATAGTGATTCCACACAGGATCATCAATACCCAGACCGACGAACCCGCCGAACAGTAAGTCTTAGTCGAGCCTTTCTACCAATTGCCGTACGGAGCGTATGGAATAGAAAAGTAAACGCCAAAAAATTAGGGTATCTGGCGTTTCAACAGGCCCCTATTTCATATTCCACGGTAGAATCGCATCGAGTGCTTCATCCGTGTCCGCAGCAGTGATGTTGCCGATCACCCATTTCATATAGGCGTACGGTTCGACGTTGTTCGCCTTGGCCGATTC
>CALKXZ010000314.1 GCA_938003775.1 uncultured Granulosicoccus sp.
ATAACATAGTTTATCGTATGGGATTCGGCTCTACACGTGCCGAAGCTCGCCAACTGGTCGCTCACAAGGCAATTACTGTTGACGGCAAAATCGTCAATATTGCCTCGTATCAGGTGAAGCCCAATCAAGTGGTTGGAATTCGCGAAAGAGCAAAGAAACAGGCACGCATTACCGATGCGTTGCAATTGGCCAAACAGCGTAATATTCCGGGCTGGATGGATGTAGATGAGAAAAAAATGGAGGGTGTTCTAAAATCTCTACCAGATCGAAGTGATTTGCCTGCAGAGATTAACGAATCACTCGTTGTAGAACTCTACTCCAAGTAAAGAGAGCAAGCTCATGGGCGCGATGCAATCAGAATTTTTAAAACCTCGAATTGTCGATGTTTCAGCGGTTAACGACTGCCACGCCAAAGTGACTCTCGAGCCGCTTGAGCGTGGATTCGGGCATACGCTGGGGAATGCGCTGCGTCGCATTCTTCTGTCGTCTATGCCTGGCGCTGCGGTCGTTGAGGCCGAGATCGAGGGTGTGTTACATGAGTACACTACAATCGAGGGTGTACAGGAAGATGTGCTCGATATTCTGCTGAACCTGAAAGAAGTGGCGATAGTGCTTCACGCGAAAGAAGAAGCCAACCTGACCTTAAAGAAAAAAGGACCGGGAATCGTGACTGCTGCAGACATAAGCGTTGATCATGATGTTGAGATCAAAAACCCTGACAAGGTGATTTGTAACCTGACCAAGAACGGTGAGATTTCAATTACCATGAAGGCGCGCGCTGGTCGCGGATACGAGCCTGCTACTCATCGCACTGTAGAGGAAGGTGAAAACCGACCGATTGGTGCGTTACAGCTTGATGCTTCGTTCAGCCCGGTATCTAAGGTGGCCTACAACGTTGAGAGTGCTCGTGTTGAACAGCGCACTGACCTTGATAAGCTAATCATTGATCTTGAAACCAACGGTACGATCGATCCGGAAGAAGCCATTCGCAAAGCGGCGACTATTCTGCAGGAACAACTGGCCGTGTTTGTTGAGCTTGAAGCGGAAACCGGTGAAGAGAAGGTCGATGAGACAACCTCTGATATCGATCCAATCCTGCTGCGACCAGTCGATGATCTCGAACTGACTGTACGTTCTGCGAATTGTCTGAAGGCCGAGAATATTTACTATATCGGTGATCTGATCCAGCGTACAGAAGTCGAATTGTTGAAGACACCGAACCTGGGTAAGAAGTCATTGACAGAAATCAAAGACGTACTTGCACAGCAAGCGTTATCATTAGGAATGCGGCTGGAAAGCTGGCCTCCACCAGAGCTGGCTCGTCCACGCGAAGGTATGAAAAAGTAACAAGCACAGCGGCCTCGCCGCTGTCTTTCAGCACTATTGCTGGTTAGAAGAACCATTTTTAAAGGGTATGTGAGATGCGACACGCTAAGAGTGGTCGAAAACTAAATCGTAACAGCAGCCATAGAAAAGCCATGTACAAGAATATGGCAACTTCTTTTCTGAATCACGAAGCGATAAAAACAACTTTGCCTAAAGCAAAGGAACTCCGTCGAGTGGTAGAGCCTTTGATCACAATGGCGGGTAATGACAGCGTTGCTAATCGACGTCTGGCGTTCAGCAGATTGCGTGATAAAGAAGCGGTTGGAAAATTATTTAGTGAACTCGGCCCCCGATTCAAAGAACGCCCAGGTGGCTACACACGCATATTGAAGTGTGGGTTCCGACAAGGCGACAAAGCACCAATGGCTATTATTGAATTGGTAGAAAAATCAGAGCCGGTAAACGCAGAATAACTTTTATATAGAAGCGTTTGGTAGAGAGTAGAGAAAGGCCCCTTCGGGGCCTTTTTTGTTGGTGGGTGTTTTTTTTTCTGATTAGTTGTCTGCTTTATCTTTCTGCGCTTTCATTCTGCTTTGGCGTGCCATCCATGGCTTTTTTCGAAGCCAGTCCCTGGCTGTACGAGTGACTTTTCAAGGGACGGAAAAGTAACCAAAACGTCCTTTTCGGTGGGTCGCTGCTGCTTTGCCCTGCGGGTGCCTGCGGCATTTTTTGAAATCCTCTGCAGTCGGGCCGCGCTGTACGCACATCCATGTGCTGCCAGCACTCACACGCCATATATGGACGCCCCTCTTATGTCAAGCAATAAAACACCTGACACTAAATAATAGTGTTTTTAGAAAACGGTTGTTCACAACGAACTCACGATAAACATTCAATAAAACGATAGACGGGTAATTTAGCCATATATCCGGCCTCTGGATGCCGGGGGTTTTTCCTCCCCCGAACGGGCCCTAATGAAAATCCGACCTGACCGCCTAATTCATCCCTACAGTTTTTGTCGCAACTATGGCGCGTACAGGCTACTTGTCAGGACGGATTATCCGCTTTAATCATCAATTGAATTGTCTACCCTTGGATTGGTGTGAAAAAATCTAGATGTGTACTGTAGTTAAAGCAGTACAGGCAATGACGGTGATCGGAGATTACATGGCTCGATAGACCTCATTTTTTTGAATTAAGACCCAGCTCAAGCGCGCTAATCGTGCCGCCATAGCAACACAAGCTTTGTTAAACCCGCGTCTGGCGACTAGCTGATTTCCCCAAAGGCTTATCCGATCAGTTTTGTCCTTGCACCGACAAAGCATTGAGCGCGCACCGTGTACCAGCTGGGTTCGCAAGTAACAATTGCCTCGTTTGGTGATACTACCGCTTACAAATGAGTTACCGCTTTGACGTTGTTTTGGTGTTAAGCCAAGCCAAACAGCAAAATCACGGGCATTTGCGAATTGACTACCATTGCCAATCGCGCAGTAAATAGCAGTAGCATTGATCACTCCGATGCCCGGGATAGTCAATAATAGCTGACAAATAGGGTTTTCCTGGGCTATCAGTGCAAGTTGCTTTTCCAGGCTGTTAATACGCTGGGTGTAGCGCTGGTGATCCTCGAGTATAATTCGAAACTGTTCTTTGAGTAACGGTGATAGCGATGAATCATCAGGGTCGATAACCTTGGTAATCAGCGCTCTAAAGGCCTTGTGTCCTAATGTTGCGATAACCCCGTACTCGCTGAGCAAACCGCGAGACTGGCTCATAAGGGCTTTTCTTTGCTTAATGCATAGCGAGCGCATCCGATGTAAACATTGTATGTCTTGTTGAGCCTCAGTTTTGATTGGTACAGGAATAATATTGGGCCGATCAGAGGCCTCGGCGATAGCAATAGCGTCATTGGCATCGCTTTTATTTCCACGCAGGAAAGCGGTGACGTGCTGGGCAGGAAGCAACCTTACAGTGTGCCCGAATTGTTCAAAGCACCGAGCCCAGTAGTGGCTGGAGTAGCAGGCCTCCATGACCACTTGTGAAGGAGGCTGCTGAGCCATAAATTCGATGACTTCACTACGCTGGAATTTTTTATTAAAAACGACTTTGCGCCGATCAGAAAGATTGGCAATTTGAAAAACATTTTTTGCTAAGTCGACAGTGAATAAATTAGACTGACTCATGATGGATGCTCCTCTTGGGGTTTAGCTGAATTGTGAATGCACAAACCACTGTATCAGCTCTGGCGCATTACGACGCCGTCTCTGGGGCGTCCATCACATCATCCATGGCGCATACACCCACTTACGCGATCAATCTCAAAACTGATCAAACGCGGGTAGATCAAGAGCGCAATCGTTGATTGCTGTTGTTATTTGCAATCCCTTCGGGGGCTGGTGAGCGATATCCCCTGCCGGGGGCGTCACTTTTCAAAAGACGAAAAGTAACCAAAAGTCTTTATGCGACCGTTCAGCCCTACGGGTTGCCTGCGGCAATTTTGAACATTGTCGCTCCGGCAGGCCGCGCAGACTGTAGCATTACATCTAAAAACTTAGATTCGATTTGACAGACTGTGTCAGAGTTGATCGAACCCGACCGTCTCGATTCGGCCAATACGAGATAACTGATAACGGAAGACAAGGGGCAGCTGGAATAACAACTTTCGGCCAAAACCAGCCATTCGCCCATTCGTCATATTGCTGGATTCCTGATCCAAC
>CALKXZ010000315.1 GCA_938003775.1 uncultured Granulosicoccus sp.
ACCTGTCGAGCCTCTCCAATGCGCAGGAGAGCTTCTGGGAGGTAAGAAATAAAGCGAAAAAATAAAATGTCAAAATAATATTTTTCACAGAATTATACATTTTCACGGAAGTTACGTGAAACAGTCGCATTAGCCAGGTTACTGGAACTTTGCCGAGAGACACGCTGCCCTCTTCATATATCGCGCATTAGTGCAGCACGCAGCGTTGAGATGATAGACAACGCCAAACAGGCTGCACTGCCGGTGACCTGCGATACCGGTCTGCATCATCTATTTTTTACCGACGAACATCTAGCCGGTTACGATGCGAGTTTTCATAGCGCCGTACCATTCAGAAGTGAGGCTGATCGTGACGCACTGAGGGTAGGTTTATTCAATGGTGTTATTGATGCGATCTGTAGCGATCATGCGCCACACGATGTTGATGCAAGCTTGGCGCCCTTTCCCAGTACTCAAGCTGGGTTGTCGGCCTACGCATTTGCTTTGCCGCTCATATTGCAGCTACCCGAACTGACCGGGATGTCATTGACGCAGATTCTCAAAACACTGTCTGAAATTCCTGATCGCATTCTCCACGGCACCAGTACCAGCGGACTTGAAGTGGGGAAATCTGCCAATTTTTTGCTGCTGCAAACTGATGTACCCAGCTCGCATCCAACATCGGTTGCAGGTTCAATGGGGATCAACCATCCGTTGTTTTCGCACTCGCCAGAATCGTTAAAACTGGCACCATTGAAAGGACAGGTTTGCTATGCATTTTGCCACGATAGGGTTCATGCAATAAACGCACTGGATACAGCAACCCATTAGCGTTATCCACTGTGTTCAGGAGCAATGACAGCTACAAGCACTCAGGCAGTCTCACCCTTGATGAGCTGGAAACCAACATCATCAATAACAGCGACCGGCTCGCCATTTAGGCGCTTGATCAGATTCTCCGCCGCTAATTTTCCCACTTTCAAGCGGCGTACGTTAGTGGTAGTTAGCCGAGCGGGTAATACCGATCCCACATCCAGGCCGCCAAAACCGGCAATAGCAACATCGCCTGGAATCTTGATGCCCTTCTGCTGGCAGAACATCAACCCACCAACCGCCATATTGTCATCCAGAAAATACAAAACCCGAAGATCAGGATTACCGGAGAGTAATTGCTCAGCCCCATAATAGCCTGCATAGAATGACGAACGATCGTTCAATAGCAATGCTTGAGGTTCAATTCCAAAGCCTTCGGTAAATCCATTTAACCGCTCGGCGCCAAGAACGAACTCACCGGACCGAACACCCACATAGCCAATATCGCCACTGTAGCGCCCCCCCAGATACTGCCCCATTTCCAGACCAGCCCGGTAGTGATCAATACCTACCCGCAGCGGATCAGATACCCTTTGTTTTTCAGCTGATCTTCCCAAGTTCCATATCTCAACAACAGGGACCGTGACGCTTTGTAACAGTGTGCGAATAGCGTTACTCCGCGTCCGACCAGCAACAACCAGCGCGCAGGGTCGCCACGCCAATGCCGAATTCAACCATTGGTATTCTGTGTCGTCGTCGTACCCAACCACTCCCACAATCGGCTGATACCCGACTGATGACAGATTGCTCTCCAGGCCTTCGAGTATCTGGCTGTACAGATCACGCCCCAACGTTGGCAGCGCAATAGCTACCAAACTGGTGGCGGTATCTGACCCCAGTGATGCAGCAATCCTGTTCGGAACGTAGCCAAGCTGCTTCGCCACAGCCAATACTTTGTCCCGAGTTGCATCCGAATAGCCGTCCACTCCGCGCAGAACGCGTGAAGCTGTCATACGTGACACACCAGCGTCCTGCGCAATCTCCGCGAGCGATACGCCCTTATTTTTCGATCCTGAACTCGATTTTGCCATTGACACGGTTGACTCTGTGGCCCTATTCTTCAGTTAACGTTACCGATAACGCAAACCGAGGTTACTGCAGTGCTGCCGTCCAACTCAATTTTCACACAGCTGACGTCGTGACGGGGGCAGAAACAGCACAACCCAGTGCGCAAGCGTCACCCTCGCACGCCCTACCCGATGGATTGTTTTTTCATCAGATCAACAAGTGCTTTGGTGGTACGCAGGCACTGAGCAACGTCACCATGAACGTGGGACGTGGAGAAATCGTTGCATTACTGGGCGAAAACGGTGCTGGGAAATCCACGCTCATCAAAATTCTTGGTGGCATTCACCAAGCCGATTCGGGAAATGTTGTTATCGACAGAACGCCGTATCGCCACACACCGGGTAGCAGCCAAGTCCGGCAAGCTGTCGCGTTTATCCATCAGGACCTGGGGCTCATTGACTGGATGAGTATTGCTGAGAACATGGCGTTGGCCCAAGGGTATCAGCGAAAAAACGGACTAATCAACTGGAAAGATTGTGAGGCGCATACATCCCGTGCGCTGGCTCGCGTCGGCTGCCATTTCAGCCCCAGCATGCGGGTTAGTAGGCTCACTCGGGCAGAGAAATCCCTGATAGCCATTGCACGGGCTTTAGCAGTGGACTGTGATTTTCTGGTGCTTGACGAACCCACAGCCAGCTTGCCATCAGACGATGTAGAAACTTTGTTCAGCGTGCTGCGCCGATTGCGTGATGACGGCGTGGGCATGATCTACGTCTCGCACAGGCTAGACGAGGTTTTTCAAATATCCGATCGAGTTGTTGTATTGCGGGATGGCGAAACCGTTGGTGTGCGAGCCGTTGCGCACACATCACCCGAAGAGCTGGTCGACCTAATCGTTGGTCGCAAACCGAAAACATTCGACAAACTCAAAACAGCTGAGCGCACACCGCTGTTGAGTATCAAGAATTTATACACCGAACATACCGGGCCTATTTCATTGGATGTCTATAGCGGCGAGATACTAGGGTTAGTCGGATTACGTGGTGCCGGTCAGGAAGAGATCGGTCGCTGTCTATTCGGCACCGAACCCTATGAAGGCGATATTCACTTGGAGGGTCAGTCATTCAAACCGCATTCACCGCAAGATGCGATGCGACTGGGTATCGGTCTGATTCCACGTGACCGAGTGGCGGAGTCAGTAGCTACATCAATGAGCATTCGCGAGAATCTATTTCTCAATCCAGGTGCTCTTGGCCGAGGGTTGTTTTCATTTATGACCCGAGGCAAAGAAAGGCAAAAAGCCCTGGTAGCAGGCGTTGATGTCGGGCTTCGACCCAATGCACCGGAGCTTCCTATAGACGCCCTCTCCGGTGGCAACCAACAAAAAGTAATCGTCGGTCGCTGGCTCAGTAACAACAACCGCATACTAATAGCCGAAGACCCGACCGCAGGTGTTGATGTTGGCGCAAAGGCGGAGATCTACACATTGCTCAACGAAATGGTCACCAGCGGTGTTCCCGTCATTGTTATATCGACAGATTTCGAAGAGGTTGCGACCCTGTGCAACCGCGCAATCGTCTTTAACCGTGGGCTGTGCGTGGAACAATTGCAGGGCATTCAACTCACCACCGAAGCGCTAGTGCAGCGTGCCTCTGCTAGTGAATACCGAGAAAACACATGAATTCTATCAAGGCTACGGCACTGGAGCCCACATCCGACGAGCTGCAATCGCTGCCGCCTTCTGCTCGTGTAGTAAGACTAGCACCGGTATATGGGTTGGTGATTCTGACTGTGTTGTTGATTGCGCTGTTTACAGTTCTTCTTCCTGACACCTTTCCGACTCTATTGAATTTGCGTTCGATCATTTCTGACAAGGCCATCATTGCCATCCTCTCTTTAGCAGCCACCATACCCATGGTCACAGGCAAGATAGATCTAACAGTCGGCTATGGCATAGTGCTGTGGCATATTCTGGCCATCAGCTTGCAAACGCTTGGGCTACCATGGCCAATTGCCTGTCTGCTTGTACTGGCGCTGGGTGCATTTTCAGGGCTGCTTAACGGCTTGCTGGTGGAAGTCGCTCGGATTGATAGCTTTATTGCCACATTGGGTACGGGCACCGTCCTTTATGCATTAGCGCTATGGCACACCGGTGGTCGACAGATGGTTGCAATGTTACCCGATGGCTTTTACGCGCTGAATTCGACATTTCTATTCGGTCTGCCTATTACTGGCTACTACGTGTTAGCTATCGCTATCGCACTATGGTTGATTCTCGAATACTTGCCCATCGGAAGGTACATGTATGCCATTGGCGCAAATCCGGCTGCCGCTGCGCTCAATGGAATTCCGGTACCACGTTATGTCATGGCAGCCTTTATTGCATCTGGAACGCTAACGGCACTAGCCGGTATTTTACTGGCCAGTAAACTAAGAATTGGGCAGGCGAGCGTCGGATTAGAATATCTCTTACCCGCATTGGTCGGGGCATTTCTTGGCTCCACCACCATCAAACCCGGACGCGTCAATGTCTGGGGCACTTTGATTGGCGTAACTATTTTGGCAGTAGGAATATCCGGCATCCAACAGTTTGGCGGATCGTTCTGGGTAGAGCCACTTTTTAACGGTGTGACTCTACTCGTTGCCATCGGTATTGCAGGGTATGCGCAACGAAAACGTGGCTTTGTTATTAAGACCACTAACACTATTGAAGCAGACGACAATCAACCAAGGAGCGAAAAAGCATGAATTCAAAACTGTTGCAAATAACGGCCGTGACAGGCGCATTAACCTGTGCGTTTGCCGCTAGTCATGTCAACGCGGATGCCATGAGCGAGGCCATGGAGTTCGTAAACAAGTACGCCATGAAGGTGGAAACCTGGGATGGTCCAGTAACAGGTCCACAGGCCAAACCGGAACAGACCATCGTTGTACTCGCAGGTGATCTTAAAAACGGCGGCATCCTTGGTGCAACCACAGGTATAGAGGAAGCCGCCGGTGAAATTGGCTGGACAGTGCGCGTGCTCGACGGCGCAGGTTCTGTGTCTGGGCGCACATCGGCCATGGGCCAGGCGCTGGCCTTAAAACCAGATGGCATCATCATCAATGGATTCGACTCTAAAGAACAAGAACAAGGCATGCAGGCGGCCGCACAAGCTGGCATACCTTTGGTGTCCTGGCACGCCGGATCCGCTATTGGGCCAATGGACGACGTCGGCATTTTTGCCAACGTCACAACCGACCCCATGCTGGTGTCAGAATCAGCAGCTAAGTGGGCCTTCGCCGATGCAGACGGTCAGCCTGGCGTAATTATCTTCACCGATTCCACCTACCAAATTGCCATCGACAAAGCCGATCGTATGAAGAATGTCATCGAAGAGCTCGGCGGTACGGTACTGGAATACGTGGATACACCTATAGCGGAAACCTCACAACGTATGCCGCAGCTCACCACCTCGTTGCTGCAACGATACGGCGCTAAATGGACACACTCGTTGGCCATTAACGATCTATATTTTGATTTTATGGGTCCTTCTCTGGCAGCAGCTGGCATTAAGGGAGATGGCGCACCCATTAACGTCTCTGCAGGCGATGGGTCTGAGTCGGCCTATCAGCGAATTCGCAGCAAACAGTATCAGCAGGTTACCGTGGCAGAGCCTCTCAATCTGCAAGGATGGCAATTGGTTGATGAAATGAATCGTGCATTGGCGGGTGAACCCTGGTCCGGTTATGTGTCTCCATTGCATGTCGTGACAACCGACAACATTGAATTCGACGGTGGTCCAAACAACACATTTGACCCAGACAACGGATACAAGGACGCCTACAAAAAGATCTGGACCGGCAGCTAATGGGCAGGAAATTGTAAATACACGGTACGGGGCCCGCCCGGTTTAAAGTAACCGGGTGGGTACGCTGTAAATCGCCATCACAGATTATCTCGCTCGACCAAGACGGCTTTCCACACACAATCGGCGTTTCATGAATAGTCCAGGCTAGGCTGAATGAGGCATACTTTGCCCCTACGCGGCTATATAAACCTATCATCATGACCAGCGCTGACGACCATAAAGAAGCCATGCAGGCCCTGAAGGCCAAACAACGTGAAAAAGTTAAAAAGGCGGAACATATAGACCGTGGACTTATCCTGGTTCACACAGGCAAAGGTAAAGGCAAATCCAGTTCGGCGTTTGGCGTTACTGCCCGTGCATTGGGCTGGGGTCACCAGGTCGCTGTGGTGCAGTTCATTAAAGGTACATGGAAAACTGGTGAGCGTGAGTTTTTCAAACGCTTTCCCGACCAAGTACATTGGCACACTATGGGTGAAGGGTTCACCTGGAACACCCAAGACAAAGAACGCGACATTGCTGCGGCTGAGTCTGCTTTCGAAAAAGCAAAAGACCTATTAACCAGTGGTGATTTCGATCTGGTACTGCTTGACGAGATCAATATTGCCCTGCGTTACGATTACCTAGACATCGATTCGGTTGTTAATGCCATTAAAGAACGTTCAAAACGAACGAGCGTTATTCTTACCGGGCGCGACGCCAAGCCAGAACTTATGCAGCTGGCTGACCTTGTCACCGAAATGACTGAAATCAAACATCCATTCAAAGCCGGTATAAAAGCCAAACAAGGCATTGATTATTAACATCAATCATGACAGCCAGAGTATTGATGTTCCAGGGCACAGGCTCTGATGTTGGTAAGTCAACCCTGGTTGCAGGACTCTGCAGATTGGCGCAGCGTCGTGGCTTGCGTGTAGCGCCGTTTAAACCACAGAACATGTCTAACAATGCTGCTGCCTGCTCTGGCGGTGGCGAGATTGGACGTGCCCAAGCATTGCAGGCGCGTGCCGCAGGACTGGACGCACAAGTGGATTTTAATCCTGTGCTGCTCAAGCCTCAGAGCGACAGAACCTCGCAAGTCATTGTACAAGGTAAGATACTGGATACGCTTGGCGCTAGGGAGTACATGAATGACAGGCGTGAGCACTTACTGCAGGCTGTCACCGAGAGCTTTACGCGCCTGACTAATGACTATGAGTTAATACTGGTTGAAGGTGCCGGTAGCGCAGCCGAGGTTAATCTGCGTAGCCGCGATATTGCAAATATGGGTTTTGCACAACAGGTACAGGCACCTGTATGCCTGATCGGTGATATTGATCGAGGCGGCGTTATTGCATCTATTGTCGGCACTCAATCGGTCATTGATCAACGCGATGCACAGTTAATTTCCAGCTTTATTATAAATCGTTTCCGCGGTGACCCTAGCTTGTTCGATGAGGGCGTCAGATTTATCGAATCCAAAACGCAGTGGCCATGTCGTGGCGTTGTACCGTGGCAAGCATCGGCAGCCAGATTGCCGCAAGAGGATGCTGTTGCTCTTGAGCGGCTGCCCGATCAGGGTACCAGTGACAATTCACGTATTCGCATTGCCGTGCCTATGCTATCCCGAATTGCCAACTTTGATGACATGGACCCATTGCAACTAGAACCAAACGTAGAGCTGAGATTCATACGACCAGGCAACCCCATACCTCAAGAGGTGAATGCTATCGTTATACCCGGGACTAAGTCGACAATAGGAGACTTGGCCTTTCTACGTGAGCAAGGTTGGGATCACGACATTATTGCGTTTGCACGTGGTGGAGGCAGAGTGATTGGCGTGTGCGGCGGCTACCAATTATTGGGAAAAGCTATTCATGATCCTAACGGCATTGACGGTACGCCAGGCAGTAAAAAAGCGTTGGGATTACTGGATGTAGAAACTTACATGCAGCCGGAAAAAAAGTCGCACAAGGTTACGGGATACTGTACGCGCAGCCAGCATAAGTTAAATGGCTATGAAATACATGTGGGGACAACATCTGGCAACGACACCCTAACACCTTTGGCGCATCTGGAAGGACACCCTGATGGCGCGATCAGTAGCAACGGTCGAGTAGAGGGTACCTACCTTCATGGTTTGTTCACCAATGATGAATTCCGCCGTTGGTGGCTCAGAAGTCTGTCCGATACTGACTCTGAATTAATAAACTATGAAGCAACCGTGGAGCGCGAACTGGATGCCCTGGCCGACGGCTTGGAGGATTCTCTCAATGTACAGGCGTTGTTTTCCGATGCCAGGGAGGCGGTGCTTCCTTGAATACAATAATTCAACAGACAGTTGGCTTGTTGTAGGCTATTTAGGCTTGGCCCTCTTATTTAGCGTTGGCGTTTCTTGTCGAGATGGTATTGAAGCGCCATACGCACACACTCCTTAATAATATTTTCAGGCAATGGCTTTGACACATCGAAAAGCACCGCTCGGTTTTTCGAATAGCATAAGGCGGTCCCAAAAATCGAACGAAAATTTTCCACAAGCATCGTCTGACAGTTGAAATACAACGCTACTTGCCTTTTGTCAAAGCTACCTACTCTCACTGTACTTCCAACACGAGGTCGTGTCGGGAGAAAACTCGGCTGACCCCATTTCAGCGTCTCTTTCAGTTGGCCAAGCGAATCAAGTGACTCCCCAACCTCAATAATAATTTCACGAATTCTCAACAAGTGGCGTAATTGAGCATCCGGAAACGCTGCAAAAGCAGCTTCGACTTCGGAGTCAGAAAATGAGTGTTCTAGCATGCCAAGATCTGGGTTAGCGTAACGGTTCGTTGACTGAAAAGTACCAGTGCGAGCACAAATCTGGCGTGAATATCATACCGAGCCAGATGATCAAGGGGTTATCCGGCAATAATCTACTATACAGAGCTGAATACGATACACCCTGTACCGGCCCGCATACTGGGTGTTGCTGGTGCTCAGCTTGCTACGCACGGCTACCCATTAGGTATCGATTTTTGCTGAATCTCACAGCTAGCTTATCTCCGCTACGACCAACATCATATTTATTGTTGGTGAAATTTCGAGATTCAACCAGAGCCATCAGTAGTTTGATTACCTTCAGTAGTTTATGAATGCTCCTGCGCAATCGTTCTCACGCAATTATTCTCAAGGCAATATAAGGAACCAGATTAAACATTACGAACATGATTTTGAATAATCCAAGAAATGAGTACATAGCCAATTGGTGGTTATCTCCTGAGATCTGAAACCATCTACTGTGTAACCGGTAAATTGTATCTGGCATAAAAACACACATTGATGTCCATACCACGAGAAGAGCACCGTTAATCAGAACACACCACAAAAAAAAGGCTGTAAGTGTCTCAATATTCATAACATAATGTGCCATAGTTGCATTATAAAAGCGCACGAAAAAATCGCTCGACTAAGTATGCTAATTGATAACGGATATTCCTTGTTTACACGTTTATACTCACGAAGGCTAAGTGTAACAACTGTAGAATCTATAAATAGTGTTTGAGTGGCAATTTGAATGCCGAAGATCACCATCCGCGATAGTAAAGAATAATGTCGTCGCCTGAAAAATCGCCTTCCTAGCCAAAAGTCTCAAAAGTGAATTGGAGCCCTTCCTGCTTCATAATCCAGTTAAGCAGAATTGCTGGATCAATAACAGGCCGCCCTTCATGGGTATTGCGGTATGCCCCATGAAATTTCGACAAGTCGACTTTGCACTCGATCAGATAATGAAGCGCATGCTCAAACGTGCCAGGCAAGATTTGATCATCAAAATTGATCACCACCATCGTGTCTTGCTGGTAGTTGTAAGGGATGAACCGAGGCATAAGGTGAATCCGCGCTGCATTGACGAAATTCTACCGCGTATTGCAGTGCTAAATTGGTTTTCTTACACCCTCAACACCGGCGGTAAGGTCAGGTAGACGCCAGAGGTTGCCCCCTGACGCCCCCCACAGAACCCACCGCGCGGATTTCCCGCAATGGGCTCTTCGATCGTAGATTTACAAAAACGACAATTGATCCAGATGATCAAACCCTATTCTGATCTTTGGCGTTCGCAGAGGGTATGCCTTGAGAACCTTACGATACTTCTCCCAATTCATTCGGCCCCGCTGACTTCGCGAGCTGAGCACCTTGCGCCAATACAACAGCGTTTGATAGTACACCCGCTTTAAGGCCGGATAGTTGCTGATGATGCCGTAATAGTTGAAATGACCCGTCAATCGCTGGTTGATCAATTTGGCTTGATCGCGCAGCGGCAGATGACGCCATTTGCGCATATTGAACTTCATCTTATTCAAGAAACGTTTAAGTCGGCTGCCCTCGGTGAGAAAACCCACTTTGAACCTGCCACCTTTCGCCGTTGAACAGTACAACCTCATTCCCAGAAAATAGAGCGTTTCCAGCTTCTCTTTACGACGCGCACAATCGCGTGCCAAAAATCGACCGAATCGAACCAAACGAGTTTTAGAAGGTTCCGATAAAAGACCAAAACGATCGAGCCTTTTATGCAGCACCTGTTCAAACCGATTGGCCGACTCCGCATGCTCGAAACAGACAATAAAGTCGTCAAGATACCGAATGAAGTACAGTTCACCTTCAAGCTTTGGCCCGACCTTTTTCTCGATCCAAAGATCCAGAACATAGTGTAAATACAGGTTACTGATCAACACACTAATCGGCCCACCCTGAGGCGTTCCAAGCTCGGTACCCGACCACTCCCCTTGCTCCATTACCCCGGCTTTCAACCAACGTTTTACCAACGTGGCGATCCTCGGGTCTGCGACTCGGTGTGCCAGAAATCGCTCTACCCAATCATGGTTCAAGCTGGAAAAGAAACTCTTCAAATCCGCCTCGTATACCCAGTTCACACGTGTTTTACCGATTGTGTGACTGAGTGTTGCCAGCGCATTGTGTGCCCCCCCGTTTGGGTCGACCACCGAATGAGCTGTTGCAAAAGTCCTGTTCATAGATCGATTCCAGAACTTTGCTGACCGCTCGTTGCAGTGCTCGGTCAATGATGGTGGGCACACCAATAGGGCGCTTTTGTGCTTTTCCCGGTTTCGGGATATACACCCGACGCACCGGCGGCGGCCGATACCCCTTTCGGTGTACCAATGCCAGCAACTCTGGCGCCCAATCGTTGAAGGTTTCTTTCGCCGTGAGTACATCCATCCCATCCACACCCGTCCCGCTGCTATTGGCAATGGCGTTCAGCGAATCCCACAGCTATTCCAGCGTTATATGGTGTGCCAACGATGTAAAACACAGCTCTCTGTTACCTCGAGCTTTGTTCGCTATTCTTTCAAGTCCAGCCTGCATAATAGGTTTATTCCTCTCATTGAATAGAGGACCTGACCTCCACTGAGTGAGGATCATGATGCCCTTGAAAGATGCTACAACCGCTCGCCGCTTCCCCCTGTATGTGGCTTTCCCACACCCCGAGTACTATCGGCGAGTCCGACTCCCGCATCGACATCCTGATCGCCTCGCTTTCTGGGCTTGTTGATCAGTACGCCTACTTGCGATCCATGCGGGTCTCCCGCGTTCACGCGTTATCCATTACCTGACATACCATCGGCACAACCCCGGAGGCCCACTGCAACGCTCACCAAAATGCGCTGCACCGTGCTGCCTTCCCCACGTTCACATGTGTTAGCACCGGTGTAAAAGCGCGGTTATTCGCCGCTGTCGTATTACGAACCTAAGGTGGCCGTTAGGCCACCCCTTTATTTTCAGCTAAAAGTCGTCCGTATCTAATGGCAATAGGGTTTGACGCTCATCCGCGTAGTTGAGTGCTGTATCTAATTCTGCGGTGCGCATGGCAACGATCGATTCACCGTACGTGTGAACAATCTGATCTCTGAGTTCGTCGATCAATCTCAGGACCGTGTCCGCCTCTTCAGCGGTCCAGTAGACGTTGAGCTTTAGGATTTGCATACTCATTTCGTTTTCCCCGCGTTAGTCTTCGATGGCTTTTTGTTCGCCCGTTGAACCGCCTCATGCATTCGGTAGGAATCGGCGTCAATTGAATGGATCTCTGAGTGATGAACCAATCGATCTACAATCGATACCACACACGGTGCATTTGGGAACACCTCACCCCATTCACTGAACGCACGGTTTGTTGTCATGACAATTGGTTTCTTCTCGTAGCGCCGGTTTACGATTTCAAACAACAAATCGGCGTGTCGATCACCGTAAGACAAATACCCCAGTTCATCGATCACAAGAACGTCTGGCCGGGTGTAATAGCGTAAGCGACGTTGCAGTGCTGCAGCGCCATCTTGCGCGGTGAGATCGCCCAACATTTTTGCCGCCGTCACAAACAACGCTTTATAGCCTTGCATCACGGCGGTGTAGGCGAGATTCTGCGCCAGCGTGGATTTACCCGCACCATTGGGGCCGACAAAAAACACGTTGGTTGCCGTGCTGATGAAGTCCAACTTGAATAACTCGGTAATAGCCGCCTTGTCGCAGTGCTTAGGCCAGCCCCAGTCAAAGTCTGCCAGCGCTTTGAACTGACCTAGGTGCGCAGAACCCAAGCGTCGATTCAGACCGGTTTGGCGCCGTTGTTTATCTTCCCAGTCAAACAACGTCGGTAAAAACTCTAATTGCCGCTCATTCAGCTCGTCCCAGTGCTCCAGTAACCCCACTAGCTTAAGTTCACTGGCGCGTTGCTGAAGCGGGGAGTGTTCGTCGAGTGTGGTGGTTGTCATTGCGGTGGTGTCTCCTTTTTCGGTGGTGTGTTTGCTGGCTGTAATGTGTCGTAGCTTGCTAACGGATGAGATCGCACGCTCAGGTATTTTGCGTTCTCGTTGATCGGTGCTGGCAACGCCAGCGGAACGGGCAGCTGTTTTTCTTCCCGACGGCGTTCAAGCGATTGACGCACGGCGTTATCGTGGGGAACCTCTCGTTCAAGTGCCTCAGTACACGCCCGTTCAAGCTCATCAGCTCCGTACTCATCGAGTAAACGCAGCAGTGCACGCACCAAAGAGCGCAAGTGGTAACCGCGCGCTGCCGCGGCTTTCAACAATGCCTCACTGCTCGGCACCGCCGCACGGAGCCGGTGTTGGCCGCGCGCTCTGCTGGCTTGACGTTTGGCTTCGGTTAACGCTTTAAGGTGTGCGTCAAGCTCAATGTGCTGCCCCTTATCCCAACACCGATGGTGGCTGGCCAGTTCCTGTCCAGTGTTCGGATCGATAACCCGCACGGTGTTTTGAGTGGCCAGTACGCTCAGTGTGGTTTGAACGTACTCGTGTGGCACCGAGTAATCGTTAAGGTCAAAGCGGATATAGGGGGTTTTGCCGACCCGCACTTCAACGCGATCGCCGGTGGTGAACGCGTTATCAGGCAAGTTCAGCATGAGCGTTTTTTCTTGTTCAAACGCCTCGCCAACGGTGGTTGTGGTGTCATCGGGCCATCGCCGATCGGCACTCGCGCCCGCGCACCACTGGTCGGCTTGTGCATTCAAGTCATCGATTGACTCCCACTGACGGGCGGCGAAGAAGTGGGTGCGTATGTAGCGGATAGCCCGTTCCACGCGGCCTTTCTAATGGGCTTTCAACTACAGCTCATACTCCCGGTGAGGAGCAATTTATCCAGATCACCCATCCCTTCCATCCTTTGTATGGACGCCGTTTCAAGCTGCTGTCTGTGCGACAAGCCTGGGGAGAGTACCGGGTGTACTTTTACGATGATAGCGGTGACTTAAAGTTACTGCCGGCGAGCTGGACCGACGTTGATCAGCTGGATCCCTTTGTCGCACAGTCCAACGGGCGTGCCCACTTTGCACCTACCGCTTTACTGGCCTTGTCTCGTTTAGTGGCTGGTTTGCACAAGGGCCGGGGTGCAGATCAGGACTAGCGCGCTGTTAGCTAAATTATGCTTATAGTGTAAATCTAATTATGTCTTGATGTTATTTGGATAGAAATATTTTACAGGCAAATGAGTTATATAATTACTTAATTTACATATTAATCAGTGATATGCAAAAATGCTCACTTGACAATTCCATATTATATGACATAGTTTAATTGTCACTATTGGATGGCTCCTGTCATGGCGAAATCGAAGACTACTAAAGCCAAAGTAGAACGCCTGCAAGAACAAGGCGTTCTACACCGCCGAGCTGAAGACGTCACTGATGAGTTATTTCGTGATTGCGACTTTCTTGATCCCCATGATCTACTACAAGTCAAGTATGAGATGTTGCGTCGCGTAAGGATCGATCGATGCTCTGTCAGCACGGCCGCTCAGACGTTTGGCCTGTCTCGTGTGTCCTACTATGAGATACACACCGCTTGGGAACGAGACGGGCTAGCCGGACTACTACCAAAGAAGCGAGGACCTCACGGTGGGCATAAGCTCACCGATGAGATTGTGCTCTACCTGGTGGCACAGCATACAGCTAACCCTTCACTAAAACTGGAGACTCTAGTAGAGCGAGTCAAAGCACAATTCAACATTGACGTGCACCCTCGTAGCATTGATCGGGTGTTGCAACGAGGAAAAAAAAACTCCGCAAGATAGTGACGACAACCGGCATCCGCTTGTCAATGAAACAGTGGATGCGTACGAGCTGTTACGCGATCAATGTGTGGCACATCATTCGAAGCCCTCAGCCGAACTCGGCTTGAGCGTCCTACTACGCAACGGCATGCTCGCATGGACAAGCGCCTACTCACGGCTGGTGAGCTCTGAGAGTACTTGTTCAGTCACACCTGATGAGGTCCTGCCAGTGGCGCCGAGCCGCAATAGCTTGATCGACATCATGGTCGCCATGGTGACTGGCGTTTCCCGCGTTAAGCACAATGACCATGGAGGAGTAAAAGCATGACAACCGATCCTCATAGCAAGGTGCAGGCACGACATCTTAAACGTGATGCGTACGTATATGTACGACAGTCATCATTACGTCAAGTGCTGGAGAATACCGAGAGCACAGAACGACAATACGCTCTGCAACAACGCGCTGTTGCCCTGGGGTGGCAGGGCGATCAGATTATCGTGGTTGATAGTGATCTGGGGCAGTCCGGTGCAGCGAGTGTTGATCGTGAAGGCTTTCAACGTTTGGTGACCGATGTCGGTATGGGGCGTGCAGGTATCGTGATGGGCCTGGAGGTCTCACGTCTGGCGCGTAACAATGCGGACTGGCATCGGCTGCTTGAAATTTGTGCGCTGGCGGATACCTTAATACTGGATGAGGACGGGATATACGATCCGGCACACTTTAACGATCGTCTCTTACTGGGGTTGAAGGGCACCATGAGCGAAGCGGAGCTTCATCTACTGCGTGCCCGGCTGATCGGTGGCATGATGAACAAAGCACGCAAGGGGGAGCTTCGCTGCCGTCTTCCTATTGGCCTGGTTTACGATGCAGCGGATCGCGTTGTGCTGGACCCGGACCAGCGAGTACAAGGCGCTTTATCGCTGTTTTTTAAGACCTTTGAGCGGGTAGGTTCTGCCACGGCTACCGTCAAGGAGTTTGTCCGCCAGGGCTTAAGCTTCCCAAGGCGCATTACACATGGTGTGAAGAAGGGTGAGATTGTGTGGGGTGACATGACGCACCATCGCGCGCTTTGGCTGCTGCACCATCCACGATACGCTGGCGCTTTCTGTTATGGACGTAGCCGTCAGAGCAAGCAGGGAAAGCAACGCTACAAAAAACTGCCTCGCGACGAATGGATAGCGCTATTGTGTGATGCACATCCTGGCTACATCACATGGGATCAGTTTGAGGCTAATCAGGAGCAATTGCGTCAGAACTGTAAAACGCAAGGCGAGGAGCGACGAAGTAGCCCTCCACGAGAAGGCTCAGCATTGCTGCAAGGCATTGTGATTTGCGGTCGTTGCGGGAATCGAATGACGGTGCGGTATACCTACCGTAAGAATGAGCAACTTCCCGTTTACGTGTGCCAGAAAGAAGGTATTGAGCACGCTCATGCCGCCTGCACCAACATCCAGGGAGCCTGCATTGATCGTGCTATGAATGAGCTTGTGCTGGAATCTCTTACGCCGTTGACACTGGAGGTGACGTTGGCTGTACAGGATGAGCTGCAGTCACAGTTTGAGCAGGCTGACCAACAAAGGCACAAGGTGGTTGAACATGCTCAATATGAAGCTGATCTAGCGCAGCGACGTTATATGCAAGTCGACCCTGGTAACAGGCTCGTCGCTGATTCACTCGAAGCGGTCTGGAACGAAGCACTACGTACACTAAATGATGCACGGTCGCACTATAAGAAACAGCGCGAACAAGAACGCTTGGCCGTTGATAACGAACAGCGCGCTCAGATCATGGCACTGGCCAATGACTTCCCCGCACTCTGGCTCGATCCTGCAACCTCTTACCGAGATCGAAAACGCATGTTGCGTCTGTTGATTGAGGATGTGACCTTGCACAAGGGTGATGAATTTGTCATTCATGTGCGCTTTCGCGGCGGCGCGACGAGAACCTTGCACATTCCAAAGCCGCTGTCAGCAGGAGAGGCTCGCAAACATAAACCTGAATTGATCGCCGAGATCGATAAGCTGCTTGATGAGCACACGGACAGTGGTATAGCAGCGGTTCTCAATCAGCGTGGGCGAACATCGTCAAACGGCAAAAGTTTTCATCGTTTGATAGTTCGCAACATCCGCCAAACCTACAAACTGATTAGCCGTTATGATCGGTTGCGCAAGAAAGGCTATCTCAGCACAACTGAGGTGGCGGCACAACTGGATATTTGCAAGGACACTGTCAAAAACTGGCGCAGAAAAGGCTGGTTGATAGGCATTGCGTACAATGATAGACCCGACTATCTGCATGTTCCACCGGATGAGAACACACCTAAAAAATCCAAATGGAAATCAAGGGATTACAACTAACCTACCCCGCAAGTGAGATAAGGAGAGCAGTATGCAGCGCATGACTTCTCGTTACCGCGGTACACGTTCATCGCACGCGGCTCAAAGTGATAGTGCGCGGCAAGCTCCAACAACTTCGGGTTGTAACGGATCGCGGTACCATCGCGTTCGATGACGGCTGATTTTAGATTGTCATACCAACAGACCCGAGGGCTTGCGCCCCAGGTGTTGAACGCGTCGACATGGCCATCGATAAAGTTGGCACTTTGGGCGTTCAAGTAGAAACGCAAAAACACGTAACGACTCCAACCGAGCACCATGACAAACGCCATCAGCGGACGCTTGGCGCGACCGATCTGCAGGTGACCGAAGTGCCCCCAATCCACTTGGCACACTTCACCGGGGTTCAGCGATAAACGCAAATACGCTTCGGGCCGTTTTCTAGGACGTAGTTCTGCCACCTTGGATCTAAAATGACTGATTCCGCCCTTGAACCCGCGCACTTGCACCATCTCGTAGAGCCGCTGCGCACTGAGTGTGGGGTATTGATCCAGTGTCTCGACCATGAAGGGTAGGAATGGATCAATGATGGAGGCTCTTGTGGCTCGTTCAATCTTGGGTAAACCCGATTGCGCGAGCACACGATCGACGGTGGAGTGATGCACGCCTAATTGTGTGGCGATGGTAAACACGCCCCAGCCTTCCACGTGGTGAAATCGTAAAATCTTTGCTTCAACGGACTTATCAATGGTCATGGAATACCGTGTTTAGGTTGGCACCGATGGCGTGAATGTCGGTGCGATGACAAAAAATCGTGTCGCACGAGTGCTGAGCACCGGCTACCGCAAACAACGCACAGAGAGCTCATCGGTTTTTGAGCATCAAGCCGCTTTTTGGGTTGGCTGATGGGTTCGTGCACAAAGTTATCGCCGCGCGCTACAGGCGTGGAACCCTGATCCGTTACTTTTTTCTCGTTCGGTGAGCTGTGAGCTCTTTGACGTTGCCGGTATCGTTGCTGGCGTAGCGCGTTCTTGTGTCGTGCGTTCCGTGTTTTTGCGTACCGACGATTGGCTTCACGCTGGCGTTGTTGGCGAGTTTGATGCGCGCAGTGCGCACCACAATAAATCTGGCCTCGATCACAGCGCTGGCAAACCAGCACCTGGGTAAGGCAACGGGCGCACAGAAAAAACCGGGCGGTGGGGTCCATTGGCGAAAAGTGCCAATGAGTGCTGGATTTAACGCCAACTCAGTGGGACACTGTTGGCGCTGAGCGAAAGCTCGGTACTACAGCGTAGCGTCAGCCTGGACGTCGAAATCGCGGATGGCGCTACGCTCCTCTCAAGAGCAGA
>CALKXZ010000316.1 GCA_938003775.1 uncultured Granulosicoccus sp.
CGCTTGACGCCAACGATATGCGCTTTGCATCCATTCAAGGCTTTAACTCAGGTGATCAATTCTACACCTACCTCAAAGACAGCTTTGACACACTCTACGCAGAAGGCGCACACGTTCCGCGCATGATGTCAGTGGGATTACATTGTCGTCTGGTTGGCAGGCCCGGACGCGCCGCAGCACTGGCGCGCTTTCTGGATTACATTAAGGGATTTGATCAGGTCTGGATTACCCGCAGAATTGATATTGCAGAGCATTGGCAACGCCAGCATCCGTACCGCGTTGCCTAAGAATCCAGGCCCTAGCTGCTATGTCTGTTTACCGGTCTCTGCAGCGGCTCAGTTTCTTTGAGGCTCTGTGAGTTGTTCCTCTTCATGAGGGATCACCAGATTCAATATTATTGCAATCAAAGCAGCCGGTAACAATCCTGATGTCATCAGCACTTTCAGCGTCGCGGGCAGATGCTGCAACGCACCGGGTTCGAGTTGTAAACCCAAGCCCACTGATAAGGCAATGGCGAATATGATCATGTTCCGGCGATTCCATACAACATCTGCCAACATGCTCGCACCTGCCGCTGCGACCATACCGAACATGACGATAACACCACCGCCAAGCACAGCAATAGGCATGCTGGAAATGACGGCCCCAAATTTCGGTACCAGACCGCAGGCAATCAAGAAGATGGCACCAATGGTGACAACGTGACGACTCATGACCCCTGTCATTGAGATCAAACCCACGTTCTGACTGAATGATGTATTGGGTAGTGCCCCAAATACACCTGATAGCGCGGTACCAAAACCGTCGGCCAACGTACCACCAGTAATTTCCTTATTCGTCGCCTCGCGTCCTGCGCCCCCTTTGGTGATACCAGAGATATCACCCACTGTCTCAATCGCTGAAATAACACCCATTAAGCACATGCCGATAATGGCGGCTGCATTGAATTCAATACCGAAATGCAGTGGGTTGGGTGGTGAGAACCAGGCGGCTTTTTCGACATTAGCAAAGCTAACCATGCCAAGGATGAAGGCCACCACGTAACCAGTCAGCAATCCGAGTAGTACCGCTGAAACTGACAACATGCCACGGGTAAAAAACTTCAAACCCAGCGTGGTCACAATAACAACAAGTGCAAGCCCCCAATGCGCAAAGGTGCCGTATTCCGGCTTACCAATCAATGGCACACCACCGGCAGCGTACTGAATGCCAACCTTGACCAGCGCCAGACCAATCATCAGGACGATCAATCCAGTCACCAACGGCGGCAACCAGTGACGGATACGACCGATCACCGTACCCAGGAAAAAATGAAATATACCACCGACCACAATACCGCCCATCAGCGCTGGCATACCAAACTGGATAGCAATGGGAATCATGATAGGAATAAAGGCGAAACTGGTGCCTTGCACGACCGGCAGTCGGGCACCCATTGGCCCAATGCCGATGGTCTGGATTAAAGTGGCAATGCCTGCAAACACCATGGACATCTGGATCATGTAGATCATGTTGGAGATATCGCCAGAGCCAAATCCAAATCCGGCAGCTCCGGACACGATGATCGCGGGTGTGACGTTACTGACGAACATCGCCAATACGTGCTGAATGCCTAATGGAGTGCTGGTGATGATACCTGGGAAATAATTCGGGTCTCTCATTTGGTCCGGCGTCATCCCGCCTTGCCTACGTGCCATACCTTGCTCCAATTTCATTACTTTGCGGCAATCTATAACATATTGGATCAGATAGCACTCTTTTTTGGCCGAATTTTTGTCACATGAACGCCGTTCACGCATTCCGCCTGATCAGATTCACACTCCGTACCCGTTAAGCTAATTCACACCCTCTGAGCAAAGCTTGATCAGAATGAATTTTCGGCAAAGCCGGGATGATTCGTCAGTGCGCAAAAAATTCACCAATGCCCAGAAGATTCGGCGGTGAAAGAAGGACTCAGCGTTGCGCGAAAGATTCGGTAATGCTAGAACCGGTCTCCGCACAACGCTGCAACAATGGACTAATGGTCCACGCCACTGGGTCTTCTACAGCGAGCCGCTCTAGTTGTTTTACGATCCACGGCGCACCCAGCGTATCAGCGTAGTGCATTAGACCTCCACGCCAACGAGGGAAGCCATAGCCGAGGACAGTCACGAGGTCTATATCAGATGCACTTTTCGCAACCCCCTCCTGCAGAATAAAAGTAGCCTCATTTATCATCGCTAGCAACAGCCGTTCGCGAATCTCATCCGCTGTATAGTCGACGCGTTCAATGCCAGCGAAGTGGGCCTCTTCCAGTGCCAGATCCGCAACGATCGGATCATCGACACGACCACCACCGCCAGGGTAGCGATACCAACCCGCTCCACTTTTACGACCAAGCTTACCCAGTTCAATCATGCGATCAGCTATTGGGATGTAGCGTCGCTTCGGGTCGCGCGTAGCATCTTGCCGACGCCGATTGGCATGAGCGATATCCAGTCCCGACAAATCTTGCGCTGCGTAGGGGCCCATGGCATAGCCAAACTCAACCATAGCTTCGTCTATCTCCCACGGGGTGGAGCCGTCCATCAGCACTGTGTCCGCGGCTTCGCGATAGCGGGCCAGGATTCTGTTGCCGACAAAGCCGTCGCAAACACCCACCACCACGGGCACCTTACGCAACTGTTTCGCCAGCAAAAAACCCGTGGCAAGCGCGGTATCCGATGTGTGTTCGCCACGCACAATCTCAAGCAGCTTCATAATGTGTGCAGGTGCAAAGAAATGAAGTCCCACCACCCTTGATGGGTCTGCCACCACGCTTGCGATCTCGTTCAGGTCAAGATACGAGGTGTTACTCGATAGAATCGCCTCCTTGGGTAAGGCATTCTCCAATTCAGCAAATACATCGCGCTTTACCGCCAAACTCTCGAAAGCCGCCTCTATCGCCAATGTGGCATCGGCCACGCGTGAATAGTCAGTTGTCGCAATAAAACGTGCGCGCCGCTCAGCAGCAGCAGGTTCGTCTATCAGGCCACGAGCAAGACTGGCTGCGATGATTGATGCCACGTTTTTGCGCGCTCGCTCAACACCAGCAGCATCATGCTCCAACACGGTAACTTGCAGACTAGCATTCAATAGCGCATAGGCGATACCTGACCCCATCGTGCCTCCGCCAACGACAGCAACATGCGCTAACGAGACCGTGTCGGAAGCAATAGAAACCGGTAGTTTTGCGCCTCGCTCAGTAAAAAACACATGACGAAGCGCTTTTGCTTGATCGCTTGTGCGCAATTCCATAAAGGCCTGTCGTTCAACCACCAGGCTTTCAATAAACGCTAGGTTCAGTCCGGTTTCGATCACATCTATGGCGCGTAGCGGAGCTACTTGTCCTGGACTTTTGGTCCTTACTCGTTCGCGCACCGTCGCTATAGTAGCCTGGTCAATTACAGGAGCGGGCAAGTCGCGTACGGGCACAACGCAACCAAGCTCCTCACTTTTGATCATGAACGCAGCATCAGTGGGTTCATCATCTACCGCGTGAACTAAGCCGGTGTCTAGCGCTGTCGACGCACTCAATGGTTTGCCACTGGTGATGATATCGAGTGCTGTGGCTAATCCAACCAATCTAGGTAGTCGTTGTGTGCCTCCCGCCCCCGGTATAACACCGAGCGTCACTTCTGGAAAACCAATGCGGGCACTCGATGCCATGATGCGCATGCGACAGGCTAACGCGATCTCCGCACCACCGCCTAGGGCGACGCCTTGAATCGCCGCTACCCAAGGTACGATACTGTTTTCAATGGCATTCAACACATCAGGTAAATGCGGTTCGATTGGTTCACCATCGAATTCCCGAGCGTCTGCTCCAGCAGCGAACATTCCACCCTTGCCACTGACGATGACCCGCTCAAGACGTTCTGCTTCTGCCCAGCGAACGGCGTCGAGCAGTCCACGGCGCACCGATGTATCAACCGCATTGACCGGCGGGTTATCAATCTCAACATAGCCGGTATTCTCTTCACGACGGGTGGTGACGCTCATAGGATTACTCTGTTTTTTCAGGCGATCAGTTTAATGGTCTGTCAACGTGTTAATCGCTCAAACGGTGTATTCACACCCCGTCGCTTGCAATCATATTGTGTGATGCAATCAGTTCACGCAGTTCCTCTAATGACTCATCCACGGTTCTGCCACTGGTGTTGAGGTGGCACTCGGCTTGGCGGTAGTCAGATTCTCTGGTTAGCAGAATCTGACGCAACTGCGTCATCGCCTGCGGATTGCCAGCCATTGGCCGCAAATCCCCCTGGGCACGCACACGCGCCATATGTTCAGTCGGATCAGCCTTCAACCAAATGGTATGACATCGACCAAGCACTTCGGCAAATGTATCGGGTTGTTCGACCAGACCGCCCGCAACAGCCAGGATAAGCCGTTCATGACTGGCGATAATGGTGGTCAGGCTATCTGCCTCAAGGGCTCGATAACCCTCCTCACCATACAGGGCAATGATCTCACTGATTGGCATACCGACGTTGCGTTCAATTTCTGAATTAAGTTCGATGAACGGTACCTGTAATGACTGAGAGAGCCGAGATCCGAGCGTTGATTTGCCTGCCCCACGCAGACCGATAAGACAAACGCGTTCGGCTTTTTGTTCACGCATTCCAGCTGGGTCCAGTACACGCTGCACATGCGCGCGGGTTGCAGCGTCGGCACGTCTGTATCGCAAGATGACACGCGCTACTTCGTCATTCAATTCATCATCCAATGCATCATCGTCACTGACTAGCTTGTCTATTGTCAGCTCAAGGGCACTTGCCACCCGATGCAGTAAACCAATGGATATATTGCCTTCACCGCTTTCAAGTTGGACTAAATAACGCGTTGACACACCGGAGCGTTCTGACAACTCACGCCTGGAGAAACGCTTGGCCTTGCGAGCAACTAGCACACGAGCGCCCACCTGTTTGATCAATGTAGAGACGGATGTCTCTAATGCCGCAGAGTCTGTGTCCACGCGTGCGCTTGCACTTTTCAACTTATCGCCCACTCATTTTTTGCCCGCTCAACTTATCGACTACGGCACTGTCAACCGCCCACCCTCTCAATAAGTTTCCACGTGATAACGCCCATCATCGCGCATAGTGTCACGCAGCGTTTGCCACGGCTGACCAATGGTTGTGGCAATTTGCGTAAACGCCTGTTCGACCCCTTGTTCCATCGACTTCAACCCACAGATGTAAATATACGTGTGGGGGTCGGTCAGCATCTG
>CALKXZ010000317.1 GCA_938003775.1 uncultured Granulosicoccus sp.
TTACCATCAGTGTTACTACCAACACAAAAGGTACAAATAGGTGACCATATCGGTTACGGAAGCGCGATCCTGACGTTGGCATCAGTGACCACTCCTTTCATGGTTCTGCGTGGTAGGCGTGTCGTCAAACTCTACATGCTCGCGATGTCCGAACATTGCGGAGAGAATCTTGTCTTCGTTGATGTCCGCACCCGAAAATGTGCCAAACAAGCGGCTTCCAAAAAAAACATCAGCGCGATCCACAAAGCCATAAAATTCCTCAATTTCTGAGGATAAGTACACGATGGACACACCATTGGACGCAAGTTTTCGAAGCTGACGATAGAGCTCTTGCTTTGTACCGATATCAACCCCTCGGGCAGGATCATTGAGGATAATGACCTTTGGATTTTTGGCAAAGGCTCTGGCGATGAGGACTTTTTGCTGATTTCCACCCGATAAAGTCGTAATTTTGTCAGCGCGCTTACCAAACTTTATTTTTAACCTGTCTATCTCTAGGTCAAACAAACGATGCAGCGAAAATCGATCCACCATCACCTTCGATGGTGATTTATCCATTAACGCCATGCCGAAATTTTCATCTATTGAAAGATTTGGGAAAATCCCAACCCGTTTTCGATCACCAGACACATAGGTAATGCCATTGGCTTCAGCGTCGCTTAACGACTTGATGATCTTTCTGGTTTTAGCGTTATTACCAACGGAGACCTCTCCGGCATTCGGGTTTTGTATCCCGGCCAAAATACGCGCGAAGTCTGCATGGCCAGCGCCATCGAGCCCAGCGATACCGACGATCTCACCAGCATCTAATCGAAAATCTACTGGATCGGTATTCTCATGAATTTGTACTTGTTTGGCTGCGAGCACCGGTATCTGAGCTGTTGTCAATACACGGCGCTCAGCAACCGAGTTGATCGCCGTCGTAGACGCTGACATCAGTTCAAGAAGGTTGGCTTCTGTGATTTTGTTTTTGGATAGACGGCCCACTGTCGCGCCATCTCTAAGAACCGTTGCGCTATCGGCTATTTTGACCAGTTCAGCAATTCGGTGAGTGACCAGCACTACGCATGTCCCCCCTTCTTTGAGCCTATTCATCTCGACATGCAGTCGATTGGTGGCCTCAAGATCCAGGGCGGCTGAACTCTCATCGAATATAAGTATTTTAGGCTTCTGAATGAGCGCTCTTGCAATCACTACCCATTGTTTAATGGCAAGTGGTAATGATCCCACAGCCTGATCAGGATCAATTTTTGTAAGCGTTAAGCGCTCTAGTATTGATTTTGTTCCCCTGCGTTTATCGCTAGTCGACACACGGTTTTTTAACAGGCCGTCAACACCGGAATAGACGTTTTCGTAAACCGAGAGATCATCGGCAAGCATCATCTCTTGATAAATAGTGGCTATTCCCGAGCGAATGGCTTCGATCGGATTCTTTGGGGATCCCCCAAGAATGTTAACCTCTCCTGAGTCCGGTGCGATAACACCGGATATGATTTTGGCAAGCGTTGATTTACCCGAACCGTTCTCCCCCACAATGGCGTGTATTTCACCCAAAGACGTCTCCAAAGAGGCACCAACTAACGCGTGTGTCTCCCCAAAGCTTTTGTGGATGTTTCGTAGAGTTATTGAAGACATTAACAGCTTCCGTAAAACCAGTATTGGCACACCGGCCGAAGCCAGCGTGCCACCTATCCCGAATGTTTTTACCTTACTTGGAAGGCGACCACGTCAATGGATCAGCAGGATTCAGGAAATAGCCTGCAGCTGTTTCGTTGGGATACCAAACATCGATTCCTGGCTGTATGTACTCGGTGCTGTCTATGGAACAATCGTCAGCCAAGGACGCAACATAGTCTGCAGCTTCAACCCGGTATACAGGTCGCAGTATGGACTGAACTTTTGGTCCCTGACCCTGAAGCGTGCGAATAACCGAGTTGAACCCGAGCTCCATTTCATCGCCTGGAGGCCAGATTTGAAACGCATGGCTAATCCAGTCTGGATTTTGTTTCAAATAACACGCCGCGCCTGCTGAGCCGGCCAATGAAATGGGCATAACATCGCGACCTGATTGCAATACGGCCTTCAAGATGCCAGTTTCCTGAGAGCCTTGTGCAATAATCCCATCGATTTTCGCGGGGTTGGTCGCCAGGAATTTCTGCACTTCAGTTTGAGCGACTTGGTCAGTCCAATTGCCAGCGACTTGGCCAACAAGTTTGGCATCGGAGAATTCCTCCAATGCTCGCTTGGCACCTGTATCAAAGCTTTCAGATGACGCGGCACCTGGTATGCCTGAAACCAGGAGAAAATCACCCTTACCGCCGACTTCTTCTATCAATGCCTTTGCGATCTGATACCCACCATCGGTGTAGTTTGATGAGGCGTTTAACGCGTATTCAGATGTTAAGTAACCCGAGTATGAAAACACAACCACACCTTTATCGTACGCATACTTCACGGCTTTATTCAACGACACCGGGTTTGAACAGCAGATGATTATTGCATCCACACCTTGATCCACAAGCTGTCGAATTTGCTGTATCTGTCGCCCATCGTTTAAATCAGACTGAGTAACGATAACCTCGGATACAAGGCCTGCCTCTTTGTATTGCGGAAGCATTACTTCCATAAGGCGTTTCATGCCCTCGGCTCTCCATGTATTACCAGCATAAGAGCTTGCGTAACCGATTTTCCACGGAGGAGCAGAACGAGGGGTCCATTCTCGATACTTGGAAGGTTCTATGGGTTGCCCCGCGTCAACACCTTCGTAGGCTTTCGCCAGCTCAGCCGGTAGTTCATCCAAACCTTCGGAAAATGCCGGTGTGCATATCGTAATAGAAAGCGCTATGGCGCCGAAGATTGAGAAATACTTGTTCATTAAATCCTCCTTAGTGAATAGAAATAGAGAGAACTGTTTACGCTCTCTTCTAGGTCAATCATTAGCGTTCGGAGAAGAAAATGAAAATACTGATTTATGATTAGAGGTATAGGTAATTGTTATGGGTGATAAAATGGCTGTTAAACGCAGGGATATTTCAACTTTTCACGATAAATTACAGTAATGTTTTCCCTCATTTATGTCTTACATGTGTCCAAAATACACTGTCTTGAGCTATGTTGATGTGTCAGAAATTCTACCTATTGACGACATAAATAAATGATCACCTTGACCGGAATAGGCAACCCGTAAATACTCTGGGGCTGTTTTGGAGCAATGACATGCCACGCTATTTGTTAGAGAGATAAGAGGCTGTACTAAGAAAACGGTTACCACCTGAGAATTAGCCTGGGCCCGTTGCGAGACACCCAGACTTATAAATTAAAATTCTACTCGCGGAAAAATCATATAGCCTTCGAGCTTTGTGCCATCTGTTTTTTGTATGATTATTGGTAAGATTCCGCCTATACTCGAATCAGGAACACCAATAGTCAATTCGTGATAGCTAATAACTTTACCGTCCTTTATGACTCTTGTGCATTCAGAAGTATCTGATAAATTTTGCATCTTTCTGAATTCTTGATAAGTAGGACACATGTAATCCCCAAAGTTAACTCGGTCTGGCGCGACACAACCGATCAAATACAATAACGCTAAGAAAATGAAATGCTTCATCATGATGACTCGCCGAAACTCTTGCAGCATTGCTCGTCTGCTCTGCAAAGAAAACAATCCTGGTGCAAACATTGTCAACATCCAGTACTTCACTGCTTAAATTAAAGCTTGGCTCTCCCCTCGACGATAGTTTCGGGTTTAGTGTTGGTATAACTACGGAATTGGTTACAAATAGCAGTGAGATTATGAGCCTTTGCAATCCCGACCAAGGCTCTGGCTCCAAACTTACCTACCACGGCGGCAACACCGATGGCGTTAAAAGTAAAGCCTACGGTTGCACCGGCAAATGCGGATGTACCAATCGTTCTAAAACTAAACCGGAAACAAAAAACCGCTACACCACCGGCATCACCAAAGGGCTGAATTCCTGGAATGGTATCGCCCCCTCTCAGCAGTAATTCTCCACAATGGTAGTCGCTGTAAGTTCGTCTGTTATTAGATAAGATGGCAGAAGCAGTTTCAAAGTCCCCACAATCGCTTCAACTTTTTCATCACCGCCAGAAATAAGTACTGTATTCCGAGAACGTTTCAGCGTATCAATTTCCACTGAAATGGAAACATCGTTAACCGGATGATCAACAATCTTTCCATCTATATCGATAAAATTGTAGAGAACGTCGCCAACCACTCCTGCTTCAATTAAAGAGCGCCGATCGGCCTCTGTAATATGCCCTACTCTGTATGATGTGTTTAACTGTTTAATGCCTCCAGTACTAACAAACGCTACATCAAGTGAATTAGCTAATTCAAATATTTGACCAATGCCACATTGCTCTATTAGTGCATGCTTCGTTTCTACACTATCCACAAGTGCTGGTGCCGGTACAAGGTACCCGTCACCATTTATCCTTTCGGCGAACTGCCAAGCAAACTCGGCAGGGTTAAATCGCTTTGCTTCTGCTATTCCACCAAGCAGTGATACGACGCGGATATTTTCATAATCCCGTCGTTCGATATATGGCAATGTAGAGTACAGTGTTCGTCCCCAGCCAACGCCTATAGTCATGTCGGAACGTATTAATTTTGAAATTTCTTTCCCTGCTAAATAGGCTATACATTTGACAGGATCTATTTCTGAGCTTGAACGAGGTGCAATCAGCACCCTGCCGACACCAAACTTATTCTCTATCTCTCGCTGCACTGCAACAAGATGGTTTAGCTTAGAATTGATGCTGATCGATATTTCGCCTCGCTTTCTGGCCTCAGCCAAATAGCGGTTGACTTGCAGACGGGGTACACCTAGGCAATCGGCCGCTTTTTGCTGATTCATGCCTTCTACATAATAGAGCCAAGCAGCTCTAATTCTCATTTCCTGAGATGTATTAACTGACTCTCCATGCATATCGGAGGATTGTTTTGACTTGGCGTGTCGGTCACTCATATTTCTCTCTAATTAATTTTAAGGCCTCTCCAGTTGCTAATAGTGTATCGCACGTTCCAGCGCCGACAAGGTAGATTCCGGAATGATCTCTGATAATGTGGGATGTGGGAATACGGTCCGTAGTAAATACTCTTCTGTGCATTCAAGTGTCATCGCTACTGCGATGGCTGAAATTAACTCAGTAACTTCAGCGCCGATCATATGAACGCCGAGGATTTCGCCCGTCTTACGATCTATTACGGTCTTCACTAACCCCTCTGATTCACCTAGAGCAAGTGCTTTTCCATTCGCCGAAAATGGAAATCGTCCAATAGCGATTGATTTAGATTCCGATTTTGCATGTTCCTCAGTCAATCCGATCGATGCAACCTGTGGAAAACAATAGGTACAACCCGGTATGTGATTGTAATTGATTGGATGAGCTGTGGTACATCCAGCTATTCGCTCTACACAGGTTATTGCTTCATGACTTGCTTTGTGAGCAAGCCACGGTGCACCCGCCACATCACCAATAGCGTAGAATCCCTGATGCGTTGTCCTCATCCATTCATCGATAACGATATTTCCGTTATTGACTTGGATATTAGTATTCTCCAACCCAAGCCCTTCGATATTTGCTGTCACCCCGACTGCGCAAAGTGCCTGATTGAAGCTACGTTGTTCTATGCTTGAAGTGTTTTTGGAACTCAGTGAAGACTCGACGCTATAGTTAGTGTTCCTTACCGACGTTACTGATGTTTCCAACAGAAATTCAATACCTTGATTTTCAAGTGATTCTTTTAGTAGTGAAGAAATTTCAGGGTCTTCTGCAGGTAATATTCTATCTTGGATCTCAGCGACAGTTACCGCCGTACCCAGCGCATTATAAAGAGAAGCAAACTCGATTCCAATAGCACCTGAGCCAATAATCAACATTGACTCAGGAACGGCATTGGGTTCCAGTGCCTCATAAGCGGTGATTATTCGATCACCGTCAGTTTCAATTCCAGGAATAGCTTTTGGAGAAGCCCCTGTTGCTAATATCACGTGATTAGCTTCAATTATACTATCTGTATCACTTTTAATTAACACCTCGCCGTTTTTTCCTATCGATCCACGCCCAGAGAATACGGTGACATTGTTTTTCTTTAACAGATACGCAACGCCTGTTGACAGCTTAGAAGACACCTGGCGCGAATGCTCTACTATGTCTGGCAGATTGTGACTATATTCACCTACTTGCCAGCCATATTTATCGGCTGAGCGTAGATATCTGCCAATTTGTGCGCTGTGCAAGAGTGTTTTAGTCGGGATACAACCACGATTAAGGCATACACCTCCAAGCTTTGATTCTTCAATAATGGCCGTTTTTAGACCCAATTGGGCAGCTCTTATTGCAGCGACATAACCACCTGGACCACTTCCGATAACAACAAGATCATATTCCACAGTCATCGTTTTTTAGCTAAGGTCCATAGCGAGTAATGCAGGCTGTTCAATGAACCGTTTGAACTCTCTGAGCCATTGTGCCCCGAGCACTCCGTCTATGACTCGATGATCACAGCTGAGTACAACGGTCATAACAGACGAAATCTTTGTCTGATTATCGGTAGTGACAACGACCTGTTTTCGGATGCCACCAACGGCGAGTATCATGGCCTCTGGTGGATTTATTATGGCATTAAAGGCTTTCACATCGTACATGCCAAGATTGGACACTGAAAAAGATCCACCCTGGAGCTCCGTGTTTTTTAGTGATCCATTGTTGGCGCGTACCGCTAGGGAGCGAATTTCCGTGGCAATACGATTAATTGCCTTTGATTGTGCGCCTCGAATAACGGGTGTGACTAACCCACCCGAATCGAGTGATACCGCTATAGAAATGTTGGCATCGGCGTAGCGAATAATATTGCCGTTATCCCATGAGACGTTAGCTTCTGGAACGGTAGTCAAAGATTGAGCACAAGCACGGACTACTAAGTCATTTATGCTGATCTTGAGTGTTGATAAATCTTTATTCAATGAGTCTGTTGAATTGGCCAGTGCGGAGTTGAGATCTGAACGAAACTGGAGCAAGTTATCCATATTGCATTCAGCCTCAATGTAAAAATGAGGCACAGTGGATTTACTTTCCGTTAATCGTTTTGCAATCCGCTGTCGCATGCGGTCGGCAGGTTCGTGAACAAAATCCACACCGATCCGTTCCAAATGTGACGCTAGCTCAAAGTTAGAAGTGGTCTGAGCCTCATTTCTTTCGACCCGTGCCGATTCGACATCGACACGGGTTATTCGACCACTTGGTCCACTACCCTTTATAGTCTCCAGGGGTATCCCGCGATCCTTGGCAATTCTGCGGGCAAGCGGTGTTACTCGGATATCTCCAGTATTCGTAGATCTATATTCTTTTATTTGAGCTTCATCCTTTGGAGCGTCGGCTGCTGGAATTACCGTGGTGTGGACAACCTCAGTTGTGGTGCTTGAAAGCGCACCTTCGGGCTCTTTCAGATGTTCGTCTTCACCGAATATCCATGCAATGCACTTACCGATCTCTATTTCATCTCCACCTTGCGCCATAACAAACTGGAGTGTTCCACTCGCTGGGCTTTCTACCTCCATAGTCGCTTTGTCCGTTTCTATGTCGAACAAAGGTTCGCCCTTCCCCACGATCGCCCCTTCTTTAACATGCCATTGTGCTAGTGTGCCAGTTGACATATCCATGTCGACCTTTGGCATGATAACTTCAGTGGGCATTCACAGCTCTCGGCGGCACAAAGCGAGTGCCTGTTGATAAATGTTTTCTACTTGTGGCACAGAGGCTTTTTCAAGCTCTGGGTTGTAGGGCACCGGACAATCCGCAGCGCCGAGTCTCAGAATCGGTGCATCTAAGTAATCAAATGCTGCGCTTTCGGCAACTAGAGCACTAATTTCAGCGCCAATACCTAGTGTTTTCACGCCCTCATATACACATATGAGCTTATTTGTCTTTACTACACTTTCGATAATGGTTTGCTTATCGATTGGACGTATAGACTTTAAGTCAATCACCTCGGCAGAAACGCCTTTATCAAATAACAATTCCGCAGCCTCAAGTGATCTGTGAACCATGATCGACGAAGCGACAATTGTTATGTCTGCTCCAGCTCTCCTGATTTCTGCTTTGTGTAGCGGCACGGTGTATCGCCCTTTCGGAACAAGCCCCTTTTGCTTATAAAGAATTTTGTGTTCGAAAATCATGACAGGGTCAGGGTCGTCGAGCGCCGCGAGTATCAAACCTTTCGCATCATATGGAGTTGCAGGCTGGACCACCTTCAGGCCAGGCACATGTCCAAACCAAGCTTCTAAGCTCTGACTGTGTTGAGCCGCAGCCCCAGTTCCAGACCCAGCTGGGAAGCGCATTACAACCGGTACCGACACTTCACCGCCTAACATATAGCGCATCTTCGCGGCTTGGTTGCAGATTTGCTCCATTGCCAGCATTGCGAAGTCAGAGAATTGAAATTCGAAAATTGGCCGCAATCCAGTTGCCGCGGCCCCGACTGCAACACCGGCTCCACCCAGTTCGGAGATAGGCGTATCCATCACCCGATCTTCGCCGTACTTATTAACTAAATCTCCAGTAACCTGAAACGCTCCGCCATAAACACCGATATCTTCGCCCATCAATACAACGCGCTCATCCTCTCCCAGTGCTATGTCGAGCGCATCACGAATGGCTTCGGCATACGACATCTCCACACTATCTTGCTCAGCACTTTGCACAGGTGCCGAACTCATTGGTCTATCTCCGTGTAAACATCTCGGGTTACTTCATCCAAACTGGGTGAAGGACTGCTTTGTGCAAACTCAATCGCTGCTACGATTTCTTTGTCAACATCCGTCTCTAACTGCTTCATTTCTTCATCTGTTATGACCTTGTGGTCTTTTAACACTTCCCCAAACCGTAAAATAGGATCCTTTTTCTTCCAATCCTCAATTTCCTCTTTTGTTCTGTAGCGATTTCGGTCGGACTTAGAGTGACCACGCCAGCGGTATGTCATGCATTCGATGAGCGAAGGACCTTTACCGGATTTTGCCCGGGAACTGGCTTCACTAACCGCTTCTGCGACGCTTGACAAGTCATTACCATCGACAGTAAAGCCAGGTATATCATACGCAATCGCTCTCGTAGCGATTTGGCTGACCGCTGTCGAACGCTCTATCGATGTGGACATGCCGTATTGGTTGTTTTCGCACACAAAAACAACTGGGAGTTTCCACACCGCTGCCATGTTCAACGACTCATGGAATGCACCTTCATTGTTCGCCCCGTCACCAAAAAAGCAAATGACTACCTTTCCTGTATTCAATCTTTTTGCGGTTAATGCCGCGCCAACCGCTATGGGTATACCACCGGCAACGATCCCATTTGCACCAAGATTTCCTTTTGCCACGTCAGCGATGTGCATTGATCCGCCACGGCCTTTGCAATAGCCAGTTTCCTTTCCAAAAAACTCTGCGAACATACGTGATACTTCTGCCCCCTTCGCAACACAGTGAGCATGTCCACGATGTGTAGATGTGATTTGATCAGATTCTTCTAGCGCCATACAAGAACCAACAGCGCTCGCTTCCTGTCCAATGGATAAGTGCATGGTTCCGTGAATAAGTCCACGCATATAGCAGTCTTCTGCGCCTTCTTCGAATTTTCTTATCAGGTACATCTTTCGAAGGGCTTCTTTCAATTGTTCCTTTGTGTACGCATTAATCGCGAAAGGTACATTAGTTCTCGAATCAGTAGCCTTACTCATCATTATGCAACCATTTGATTTTGCAGTTTTCTCAACTGAACTATTCGAGACTGTTCATCTACAGACACTTTGTTGTAGGTCAGTAGCTCTCCTTTTTTTATCGGTTGCGTCACCTTCGCTCCAGCTAATAAGCCACACGGCACGGCTTTTTTTAATCTCGCATCTTCACAGGTCATTATCCAAGCTCGGTAACTGTACTCACCGATTTGGTCAAGAATGTCCCCTGGATTTAGATCCCGTTTAGCAACGGCACAAACATCAGCGACTGGGTGATCAAGTGGCACCATATCGGCTTTTCCATACAGCACAGCTCTGGCACAAGTAAGAGGTACCTCTAATGAGGTTAAGTGGTAAGGTCGAATGAATGTAAAATACGGACCTGTCCCCATCTTCAAATCTTCCATCCGCTCAGTGATACGAGGATGGGACATCTCAGCTATAACAAATACACCTGGCGCAACTCCATTACCAATGGAATAGTCGACCCGGCCTGATCCTGATAAGACGCCACCGTCTGCTTTGGGTATTAGAATTTTAGAGAGCTCATCCTTGGTAACAGGTGGCCCATGCATGCCAGGTTGGTCTGGTATAAGGCCTGTTGCGTTCGCAATTGCAGCCATCTCGACCATGGTCTTAGAGCCGTCAATAAACTCCACTAACATCCTAGGGTTCATATTTCGTTGAGCTGCTTCCTCTTTATAAATGTCCGGCGTAGCATCTATATTCAAAGGATTGTTCTTTCCTTTGCCGGCACACACTATGTTGTGGCCCATAGCCGACACAAACTCTATTAATTCCATACAGGAGCTCGGTTCATCCCCAGCCCCGAGCGAATAAACAACACCTAAGCGGTCGGCCTCGCTTTTAAGATAAGCACCAATGGTGACATCCGCCTCAACATTCATCATTACTAAATGTTTTCCACGCTCCATTGCCGCAATTGCATAGTCGGCTCCGACGCCTGGTAATCCGGTAGCTTCGACAACTACATCAACAAGACCGCTCTCCAGCAATATAGAGGCATCCTCACACACAGCAATTTTCCCTCTTTCCACACAGCTATTGAGTGTATCTGTGCTGTTAACCAGCGCCGATTTGTCGCTTCTTTGGTAGGCAATTTCGACCGCATCGCTCGCTCCCTCTGGATTAATATCGGCTATGGCAGCGACCTCAATGCCATCCATCAATGCGGCGCGTGTGACTATGTCTGTGCCCATCTCACCACAACCGATGAGCCCAATGCGTATGGGAGATCCGCTCTCTCCGCGCTGCATTAACTCTTTAGCTAGCCCAGTTTTTCCAACGTTAGAACCCAAAACAAATCCTTCCAAATTTGGCGATTTAAAGCGATATTATGCGCGTTCATATGTAAATGTGTCAATACATGTGATCAAACATACGGGCTTTTTGAGTTATTGTCTTGGTCATATGTGATCATATGTATTGTATAAAATTCATATGTAATATACGATGATTAAGCTTGTTCTAGAAATCTCAGTCAACCGGTTGTTTTCAATTGCTGGCAAGCTGATTCAATCTGGAGAAGAAATCTGCAATTAGAGGAGATTTTTATATGTTTCGAACACCAACAAAAAAGCCGCGAAAGCCAGTAAGCCGTCGATCGTTTTTAAAGAGTTCAGCTGCTGTGGGTACGGCTGCGACAGCTGCGGCCATAGCGCCTCCTTTTATTTCTAAAGGATTTGCACTAACCCGGGACCCGCAAACAATTCTCGATGAAATAAGCGTTAAGAATTACGTTAGGCCGGATTATCAGGAACTGTACAATATGAGTGGTGCGCCGGTTTGGGATCCGAACAAAGACTGGATTCGAACCGCCGATTGGGAAGCTATCCGCAAATCTCAAGCAGGGAAAACGGTTCGATTTGCGATTGGCGCAGCTGACCGAGAATCCGCAGCGGACGGATTAAAACCATTTGAAGAGTTGTCTGGATTAACCGTAGAGCTGGTACCTATTCCGGATGATAGTCTTTACGATAAGGCCATAGCCGAATTCATTTCAGGCAACGCAAGCTTTGATGCGTTGCAGTTCTTTTCTCCATGGCTGGGTGACTTTGCTGCCCCAGGATTCTTGTATCCACTGGACGAACTCGCATCGAAATGGAATCTACCACTAGACGATTTTTACGATACATATCGTTCAAATTACGGATTCTTCAATGGGACTATGTATGGCATTCCATTCGATTGCGATATTCAAATGGTGCACTTGCGAAAGAGTTACATGGAAACCCTGCTTGGAGGCCCGATAGACAAGTCAAAATCCATACCTACCTACGATGAGCTGATTCGTGTGTCCAAAGAGCTTAATAAAATCGAACCGGGTGTATCGGGTGTCGGTCTTATGGCAGCGCCAGGATTTTGGTCGACCTACACATGGGAGCATATTTCAGCACAGGCTGGCATGATGCTTTTCAACGAAGATTGGGAGCCTATTTTTAATGGTGAAGAAGGCATGAAGGGCCTTGACATCATTCTCAATCTTGCAAAAAATGCGAATGAAGGACATGCTGGCGCGGGTTGGCCAGAAAACCGAGCTGCTTGGCTAGGTGGGCAGGTTGCCACTAACATAAGCTGGCAAGATTCGGGGACACAAGCCATGCGTCCGGATCAATCTCAGATCGTAGATGACTTCGTGACTATTTACGAACCTCGAATTGACGGTGGTCGTTTCGCACCACCAAATATCGCAGGATCAACCTCGGTAGTAGCCTCGTCTGCTCAAAATCCAGAAGGTGCGTTTTTGATGCTTGCGTTCCTGACAACCTCATCAATCATGGGCATGAATGAAGCGAATGCAAATGGTGTTGCACCTGGATACCGTTCTGTGTTGGAAAATGAGGAGTTGCAACGTGTTTCGCAGCCAGCTGAAGTATGGGGGAAATCGCTTGATCACGCATGGTGTGCACCTCGCTTACCGGGTGCCTTCCCAATAGAACAAGCAATAGGCAATGAAATAAACCGCGCCGTTGTTGGTCAAATTAGTGCTAAGGAAGCACTTGACAACGCTGCTGGCGCTGTAAAGAAAATCATGTCGCAAAATGGTTTTTACCAAGGAAAGGATCCCGTTGAATATGCGGCTGCGGCTCCAGGGCTTTACGTTGGTGAAGGAAAGCCATTGCCATTCTAAATAGCTGATTCTATGTTGGTCTGATTACTACGGGCGCTCTAATTTTGAGCGCCCGTTTTTTCAGAAATGACATTGTCAAATTTCAGTAATACGAGACGTTTCAGTGACAACATGCCAATAAAACGCAGAAGCCGCCGGATTAAGCAGTTATTCCCCTATTTGCTAGTAGCGCCGGCAGTCTTGTATCTGTTGACAATAACCCTCTATCCAGGTGTTTATGCCATAGCGCAGAGTTTTCACGCAGTAAAGTTTGGACCGTGGAGTTTTGTCGGGTTAGAGAATTACGCTGAACTGTTTAGCGATTACCAATTCTGGGGTGCTCTTTGGAATACGTTTCTAATGGGCTCAATATCCCTATCGATTCAATTCTTTATAGCCCTAACGCTTGCGTACTTCGCTTACCGAGATGTTTGGATAAAAGGCTGGCGAATTATATTTTTAATGCCAATGCTTTTTATGCCTTCGGCAGTCGCTTTTATCTACAAACTTGCGTTTCAAGATGCTCGGGTTATCTCAGATCTTTTAATGAAAGTGGGACTGATCGATAGCAATCTTGCTATTCAATCATCTATTTGGATGAGCCGATCGCTGCTGATCGTAGCAGATGTTTGGCAATGGACACCTTTTCTGTTCATCATATTCGTTGCAGGACTTCAAAGTCAGGACGAGGAGATTGAAGAAGCAGCCCGACTTGACGGAGCAAAGTGGCACCAGATATTTTGGAATATATCATTGCCATTGCTAAAACCGGTGATACTAGTTGCGTTGGTGCTAAGAGGCATAGACATAACAACCATGTTCACTAACGTGTTCATTGTTACTAAAGGAGGGCCCGCATTTGGTACCGAAACTATTAGCTATTTTATTTATCGTACTGGATTTAAGTTTTTCAACTTCGGGTACGCATCTGCTGCGTCTGTCATTATGTTGATATTGACTCTAATCGTGGCTCAGCTTGTTGTTAAACGCGCATTTGTATCGGGACGTGAATAGCACATGAATGAAAAAACAAGTACTTTAATTGTGCGGTATCTGATTCTTGGATCATGGGCTATATTTTGTCTTTTACCCATCCTATGGTTCGTCAGTATCGCTATACGGCCAAGGGTAGAGATAATCACGCCAACACCGATTTACTTTCCGACATTCTCACTAGAAGCATGGAAAATGGTATGGAACGATTGGCCAATGCTCAACTATTTACGCAATTCAGTGGTATCTATATTTGGGTCAGTCGTCATAGACTTAGTGTTGGCAATTCCAGCAGCTTATGCACTTGCACGATTTAATTTTCGTGGACGGGACGATATTGCTTTTTACATACTATCCACTCGCATGATGGCTCCAGCAATCGTTGCAGTTCCAATATTCTTTTTATTTAAAAATTTAGGACTTCTGGATTCTGTATGGGCTTTGATGTTGGTCTATGCCGCAATTAACCTCTCAATCGTCACTTGGATTATTCGCTCCTATATGCTCGATGTGCCAAAGGAGCTAGAGGACGCGGCGCGTACCGATGGTGCTGGCGATTTCCGTATTTTATTTGAAATAATAATTCCTGCAGTTCTACCTGGAATAATAACCGCATCGGTCATCGCCTTAATATTTGCAATTAATGAATTTCTTTTCACGCTATTGATTGCGTCAACGCCCCGGGCTTACACAATGTCCGTTGCTCTAGCCAACTTTACAGGCGGGTCAGATGGGGTGATTTACAACGCCATTGCGGTAGTTTCCCTAGTGGCATTTATACCGGTATTTTTAGTTGTCCTCTTAATTCAAAATCACTTGTCTCGCGGCCTCACAATGGGCGCGGTTAAAGGTTAGTTATGGCACGCATCAAAATAAAAAATGTAGTAAAAAGCTGGGGTGACTTTGTTGGTGTTAAAGACGCAAGTATTGATATTCAAGACAAAGAGTTTCTAGTCCTACTAGGGCCCTCAGGTTGTGGAAAAACAACCACAATGCGTATGATCGCTGGATTGGAAACACCTACCTCGGGTGAAATACTCATCGATGAGGAAATAATGAACGATGTTGATGCAAGAGACCGAGATGTCGCTATGGTGTTTCAAGGATATGCGCTCTATCCCAATATGACGGTGTACGAGAATATCCGTTTTCCGTTACGAATGCGTGGTGTCCCGAAAAGGGAACAGGCAGAACACATACATCGTGCTGCCGATATGGTGGAAATGACGAGTTTTCTCGACAGAAAACCGGGCGCGCTATCGGGCGGTCAAAGACAAAGAGCGGCACTAGCAAGAGCCGTTGTGAGATCGCCTAAAGTATTTTTAATGGATGAACCCTTGTCAAATCTTGATGCGAAGCTGCGTCATTCGATGCGAGTGCAGTTAAAATTACTGCAAAATCAATTGGAGACTACAACGGTGTACGTGACCCACGATCAGGTTGAGGCAATGACGTTAGCCGATCGCATCGTTGTGATGAATGGAGGCGAAATTCAACAAATCGGCACACCAGATCAAATATATCAAGAACCTGAAAATACATTTGTAGCTTCATTTATTGGTTCTCCACCGATGAATCTTTTCAATGGAGAGTTGGTTAATGGCACGTTTAGTTGCGCTGATTTTTCAATAAAATACACTAAAAAAGACCATTCAGGGCCAGTGCAGCTTGGCGTGAGACCAGAGGATTGCAGCCTAGTTGATCCGGATGGCAGAAGTGACGTTCGCGGAGAAGTATACGGCTACGAGCCCACTGGGGATGTAACTTACCTAACGATAAAATGCAAAGAACATATTTTCGATGTAAAAGCTGACCGACGAACAAAAGCAAAACTTGGCGATCAAATAGGCGTCTCCTTTCACCAAGACAGTCTGTATCTATTTAATAGCCAGAACGGAATACGCCTAAAGGCTTAGAAGGAAAAAACACGTTATGAAGTTTGACTATACCTCAATCGGTTTTTATACCTTTGACTGTCTTGGTAGACCTGTTGAATCCATTCCCGAAGGGGGTAATACTTCATTTATTGAAGAATTCACTCTAGCGGTTTCCGGGGCTGCAGGCTCCGCAGCTATTCTCGCCGCCAAACATGGTCTAAAAGTACAAGCGGTTGGCGGTGTGGGCGAAGACGACATGGGTGATTGGGTCTTACAAAAGTTAGCGTATTACAATGTTGATATTGAGAATATGCAACGGTGTAAAGATTTTAGTACGTCATCATCGATTGTTACTACACGACCAGATGGCGCTAGGCCAGCTCTACATAAACTCGGAGCAACAGCGGGTTTCTACATAAAAGACGACCAGGTAGATCGCATTTTAGATACGGAAATTCTTCACGTTGGCGGTGTCGGGCTCATGGATAAAATGGATCAGGGCCGTACCAGAGAGATTATGCAAGCGGCAAAAGATAAGGGCTGTATCACAACACTTGATGTTTTTGCAGCAACATCGGAGGACCTAAAGCTTATTAAACCTCTTTTGCCGTTCACAGACTATTTCATGCCTTCCGAAGAAGAAGCCATGGCGCTAACCCAGTTGACTGATTTCGATGAAATTTCTAATAAATTGCTATCATTGGGCACACAGTGCGCAATTCTAACTCTCGGTGATAGTGGGGCCATGTACAGTGACAGTAAAGGAGAAAAATTCAGTGTTCCAGCTTATGAAGTTGACGTAGTCTGTACCTGCGGATGTGGGGATTGTTTTAATGGTGGCTTCGCCACTGGGCTTCACCTAGGCAAATCACCTGAAGAATGTGTTCGTTTAGCACAAGCCTCTTCTGCCCAGAACGCGATGGGGCTGGGGTCACAAGCTGTTGTCACGGACCTAACCAGCACGCTCAACTTCATGAACAACACGAACACCAAAGCCTGAGCGCTTATTGTGTAGAATAACGTGTTTATTTGGAGAATCTAACTGTCTAAAACATTCGGAATTACTCAAGCTATTACGCTAACAGTAAAAGATGGGATGAGAGGTGCCCGTCATATACTGTTATCTATCCGTGCGCTTGTCATTAACGTCTTTAAAGCATCTCCTACACCATTAGAAAAGGCAGGCCTAACTCTTGTCGACCGCGTGGACCAGATATACGAAAAAGTTGACCGAAATACATCTCGAATGGCGCATCGCTACCTAGACAGTGAACTTGTTCGTGGTGAGAATTCTGCCGTGCTTGAAAACATTCTGAAACACAATGATCCGGGTGCAGCAGTTCTATTCGGCGCAGTCGCGTACGAACACCTAAAACCCGTAGTCTCGTATATTTGTGACAAGAACGATTACGAAGGTCATTTCTTCATTAGTGAAATGCTCGGAGCGATCTCCTACGGTCGAATTTCCTCATCATTCGGCCAAATAGAGCATTTACACGAGATTGCTGCTTTAATAATCGACGATCTACTTAAAATCGGCATGATTCGTACATCCAAAGCGTCGAATGCAGCGATTGTTAGTCAGCATGATGCACGACTTATTGCCAGATTATCGATATTCAGTTTGATGATTTGGTTGATAATAGAAAGAGAATCCACTCCTCAGGGTGAGCAAGCGCTTTTATTTGATTGCTGTGACATTGCAATGGCCCAATCGACCATAATCGATAATGCTATTGACAATATGAAGGATCTATCGGATATCATTTCATTCACTAGTAGAAGCATATAGATGAATACTGATCTAATTCGTAGCAATTTGAAAATTGAGGAGCAGTCCGGGCAGCCAGCACGCAAAGCATTGCGAAGACTCAGATGGTTTAAGGAGAGTTTTTACAATCAAATAAATATCGTATCCGTAGACAATAATGCTTCTTTTAAAACCGACAACACGCGCCTCGCCGAATGTTTCATTTGTTGGCTCAAAGAATTCGAATTAAAAAAACCCAACGATCCGGCTTTAGAATTAGAATTTATCCGACACGCTTCTGGGATGATGTTAAAACAATTGCTCATACAAAAGCCTGTAGAAGCACTACATACACCAGACAGAAAAGATAGAAGCGAAGCCTTCACGTTCTGGCCAGAAGGGTATCTGTATGTTTCTTATTGTTTGAACGTTAGAAAATTAGTGATGGATAAGGATTTTGATGAATCTATTAATTTAGATGACAAGATTGATCAAATTGGAACATGGTGGTCATTTAAAGAAAACGTTGAAACTGAAAGGGTTGACTACGCAATCCCTTTTCTAGATATATTCGCTGGTGATGAGCCAAGATTTGAAGCTCCTGGTGAATTTATTCCCAGTTCAGAATTAGTTTTATTAGATTCGAAGCGCCAGTCTACGATAAGTAAAATAGCCTCCCCAAAAAAGTAAAAGAATAATTTACTGATGTTTTTTATCCCTTGGATTCAATAACCAAGTGCAACGTTAGGGGATATATCGACGACGCCTTAATCTGAATACTGTTATCGTAATTCTAAGTGCTAACGGAAATCAGCAAGTCCAAGCTCATCCCACATCCAGCTGAAATCTTGTGTCCGGCTGGTGGATTTTGATTCCATGTTTTCAAGATACTTCAGCCAATCAATCACCAAGTGCTGTTTATCGGGATCAGCGGCACAGGCCCTGGGTGAATCGTTGCCCAACATCGGTATCTGCACATCCAGCGTTTTAAGATAGTGCTCTTTCATCATGTCCTGCATCATCCCCTGCAGTTCCGGGTGCTGGCTTACATCGAGAGGCTCCGCCGATGATACCGCTGGCGCTGAGGCTATCGCATGTTCAATGTTTTCGAGAACACTCATAGGTGCGCCGATCAAATCCGCGTTCAAGCATAATTGCACAAAGGCGACTCCCTTTTCTGACCTTTCAACCGAGTTTGATTCGAATACCAGTTCATCATCGGCGATCTTGATAGTTCCTAGCACTGTATTCGTACCATCAGACTTCAACCAAGACCAATGTGTATCACTGTCATCGATCAGATTCTCGTGAGCGTTAAGAATCTGACCGATCACTTGTGTATCCCCGACGATCGGAAAACGGGTTTTCGTGATCACGATGCGTTCGTTGTCGGTATTGAACAGCTGCGGCGATCCTGCACCCGACCCGCCAAGCGCATCACTGGCAAAGCACACAAACCCGGTTTCTTCGAGTCGTGTGCTTCGCTCGTAGTCAATGGAATCAACAAAATTCTTCACCAGCCCCTCTGGTCCATCCTCTGCAACTGCTTCCTCATACAGGGCCTTCAAATCACTTTCGACAGCATCGAGGTGCGCCTTGAGATGGCGGGCACCTAAATAGCTCATTGGCAAAATCGAGCCGAATCGATGTGACTTTCCGAGCGGTACCAGCCGCGCGACAATGGCATCATAAGCACGAAGGCCTTCGCTACCACTGCGTTCGACAATACGTTCCGGATGCGCATTGGTGCCAAAGGGGCGCACTTCTACCCATTTTCCAGGTTCCACTGCAGAGATTTCCAGAAAATGCAGATTGGACTCATTAAGCGCGTTCAAATATCGACGCCCATGAGGACCTTCTCGCCAGCCTCGCTGTTTCAAATACTCATCAATTGGCGTCACACGTTCGGCGTCCCAGCTGGTCACTGCCATCAGCTCCATCAGATACCCGTAGATCATGTGCCCGTAGGGTCCGTGCTCGAGACGCAGCTTCACGCTGGACTCATCCTCGCCGAGGCTGTCCACAACCAGGTCCATAAAGTGATTGGTCATCTGCTCAATGCGCGGTGACCATTTCTCCGAGTTGTCTATGTAATTGAACAGGTGCGAGATCGCCTTGT
>CALKXZ010000318.1 GCA_938003775.1 uncultured Granulosicoccus sp.
TCGCGTGCAGACGAAAAATACCCCCTTGGGTTTCGCCAAGGTGTGCCAGCAGCACAGTCCCGCCATCTTCCAACGCGATGCCGTTAGGCCGCAATTGGTGCGGGTATTGACCCATAATGTGATGCGTTTGGCCTTTGGGAGTTATCAGGCTTATCCCCCCATTACCTGACCAGTTCGGAACCAGCAATAGCCCACTGCTATGCGCTATAACACACTCGGGCCGGGAGAGAGCCTGACCGACCCAGCCATCAATCTGGCCTATTAGGACGTTTTCTGGTATCACGTGGGGGTTTTCGCTGGCACTGTTTGCAGTATAGGCTGCTGTCCCATAGTCTCCTCTTTATTATTGTCGCCTTGTAAGCGGCGGCGATGTCGTAAACGAGCGTGCAGTGGAACCTGTCGCATCCAGCGGAAATTCTTGGTTAAGCCACCGAGTATCCGCGCTTTTGTCATGCAAGAGTGAACGTTATGAATAAACCAACTGAGAATATCAACGTAGCCGACTTAGTGGAAGTCGATCGCGCCCATGTTTGGCACCATTTGACTCAACACAAGCCGCTGGAATCTGCCAAGGATCCACTGGTAATCGTCAAGGGTAAGGGTATGCGCATTTGGGACCAGAATGGCAGGGAGCATCTGGATGCAGTATCAGGAGCGGTCTGGACCGTGAACGTTGGCTACGGTCGCGAAAGTATCGCCGACGCTGTGCGTGATCAGCTCGTTGACATGTGTTACTTCGCAGGTTCGGCAGGCAATATCCCAGGTATACGGTATGCCGAAAAGCTGATCTCAAAAATGCCCGGCATGAGCCGTGTTTACTATTCGAATTCGGGCTCTGAAGCCAACGAAAAGGGTTACAAAATTGTTCGTCAGATTGCTGAAATGAAGCATGGAGGCAAGAAGCATAAAATCCTGTATCGGGATCGTGATTATCACGGTACTACTATTACGGCATTGTCTTCGTGTGGTCAAAATGAGCGCAAGGACCAATACGGCCCGTTCACGCCAGGCTTTGTAGAAGTTCCTCATTGTTGCGAGTATCGCAGTCAGTTCCCAGATGATTCCAACTACGGTGTAAAGATCGCTCGTGAGATCGAGAAAGTTATTCTGCGCGAAGATCCCGATACGGTAGGGTCAATCGTGCTTGAGCCGATTACAGCGGGTGGCGGTGTTATCACTCCGCCAGAAGGTTATTGGGAAACAGTTCAAGAGATTTGCACCAAGTACGGTGTGCTGCTGCACATCGATGAAGTGGTTTGCGGTTTGGGTCGAACTGGCAAGTGGTTTGGCTATCAGCACTACGGAATAAAGCCGGATATTGTCACCATGGCAAAAGGTGTGGCAAGTGGCTATGCCGCCATCGCCTGCACGGTGACTACTGAAGAGGTGTTTGATCAATTTAAAGATACTGACGACACCATGAGCTACTTTAGAGATATAAGCACGTTTGGCGGTTGTGCTGCTGGCCCGGCGGCTGCATTGGAAACTATGCGTATCATCGAGGATGAAAACCTGTTGGAAAACACGAACAAGATGGGTGACTACCTGATGGAGAAACTGCGTGGGCTGCAAAATAAATACAAGGTAATCGGTGACGTTCGAGGGAAAGGATTGTTCTGTGGGTTTGAACTGGTTAAAGATCGCCAAACAAAAGAACCAGTCGATGAATCAATGCTCATGGCCGTCGCTGCTGATTGTATGGAACAGGGCGTCGTTATTGGTCGAACCAACCGAAGCTTGACTGGTTTGAATAACACCGTATGTTTGAGCCCGGCGTTAATTTGCACCGAAAGCGACATAGACGAAATTGTCACCGCTATCGACAATGCAATGAGTCGTCACGCGATTATATGAAGACGGTAGTACCAAATTATGAAGTGGTGCCGTCGTAAGCTGAACAAGTCGCGACTTGATCTGACCGTTACCGATTCTAACGTGGTATCCGTCAGTACAAGTTCAGCCTAGCTGCTTGTAAATTTTGTTGGCACAAATAAAAAAGGCGCCTTAGAAAAGGCGCCTTTTTTTTTAGCTGAGAAGTAAGACTCTACTTCGCCAGACCCTGCAACGTTTCCATCATGGGTCCAATAACCGGTGTTAATACTGTACCAACACCCTCTTTGGTTAGCGCTGTATCGGCCAGAGGTTTCAACCGTGCCAACCCGCTGTTAATGACCTTAACAAGCGGCGCTTTTGCAGCGTCAGGCACATTGACAAAATCAGATGCAACCTCAGTCAGTTGAGCGCTGGCACCTTCAAGGCGTGGTAGTGCTGCGTTGGCAGAATCAGAATCACTCACACTGGATAAAACAGAGGAGGTTGTTCCAAATACACCACCTAGCTTGCGGCTAATCCCCGCCAGGCTAAATGAACCACGCTGAGCAGTGGTCAATGGCTCGGACTCCTCAGCACTGTCAGTCGCGTTTTCGGCCATCTCTTCAGTAGCGTCAGTGGCATCTTCGGCCATTTCTTCGGTGGCCTCAGTTGCGTCTTCTGCCATCTCTTCAGTAGCGTCAGCTGCATCTTCGGACATTTCTTCGGTGGCCTCGGTTGCGTCTTCAGCCATCTCTTCGGTAGCGTCAGTGGCATCTTCAGCCATCTCTTCAGTGGCGTCCGTTGCATCTTCAGCCATCTCTTCAGTGGCGTCCGTTGCATCTTCGGCCATCTCTTCGGTGGACTCAGTGGCATCTTCAGCCATCTCTTCAGTAGCGTCCGTTGCATCTTCAGCCATCTCTTCAGAAGCGTCCGTTGCATCTTCAGCCATCTCTTCAGAAGCGTCCGTTGCATCTTCAGCCATCTCTTCAGTGGCGTCCGTTGCATCTTCAGCCATCTCCTCAGTAGCGTCCGTTGCATCTTCAGTCATCTCTTCAGTGGCGTCCGTTGCATCTTCAGCCATCTCTTCAGTAGCGTCCGTTGCATCTTCAGCCATCTCTTCAGTAGCGTCCGTTGCATCTTCGGCCATCTCTTCAGTAGCGTCCGTTGCATCTTCAGCCATTTCTTCAGTCACATCCGAAGCGGCATCAGCGACTTGCTCTGTGGCTCCCTCGACAGCATCCGTGGCATCAGCGACCTGTTCAGTAGCACCTTCGACAACATCCGTAGCAGCTTCAGTGGCATCTGAAGCGGCATCAGCAACTTGCTCAGTAGCACCTTCGACAACATCCGTAGCTGCTTCAGTGGCATCCGAAGCGGCATCAGCAACTTGCCCAGTAGCACCTTCGACAACATCCGTAG
>CALKXZ010000319.1 GCA_938003775.1 uncultured Granulosicoccus sp.
CTGGTGTTTCTGATTCCCGGTATTGAGCAAGCAATCCGTATCAAGGGAGACGCGCGCATATCAGTAGACCCGCTACTGTTACAAACCATGACGCTGGCCGAGCTGGAACCTGCTACCGTTATACTTGTTAACGTCACAGCAGCCTATGTGCAGAATGCCCGCGCCGTCAGAAGCGCAAAGCTGTGGGATCCGGGCAGTCACGTCAATGCCGAGACATTGCCCGATGCGCAAGCGTTGTCCGGAAAACCTGCTGTGGAAAAAACTGACGCGACCTCAACACCGGATACACCATGAGATACCTCGAAGGCGCTCCACCCAATCCGGATTTGCCGTACGGCGAATCCATGCACAGCATGCTGACACTGTCCATGGTGCTGTCGATTTTCATCGGTATCTGCCTGTTCGTAGCCGGACGTCACGGCAATATTATGTGGATGAAAGCCTGGAGCCTTGGTCTGATCGGCTGCAGCTTGCTGTATCTGGTGGGGGATCGGATAGGCCTTCTCTGAGCGCTTGCAGTGAGCCTTCGAGCCGCTCACAATGTCACTCAGTTAACAGACATTGTGAGTCAATGACATGAAAAACCGTCTTTCCAGTTTGTCCGCCATAGGCGTTGCGTACCTGTTCGCGCTAACAACGGCTATTGCCGCTGATTTGCCTGATCTTGAGGGGCGCGAAGTAGTCGCGGTCACCGAGAACGCCTACCCTCCGCTGCAGTTTGTCGACCCGAAAAGCGGGAATGCCATTGGTTGGGAATACGATGCCATGGCTGAACTTGCCAAACGTCTGAACTTTACACTGGTATTTGAAAACGCCAGTTGGGACGCCATGATTCCAGCGATCAGTGAAGCGCAGTACGACATCGGCATGACCGGTATTACCATCCGCGATGATCGTCGCGAAAAAGTTGACTTCTCCGATGCCTACATGCGCTCAGAGATGTTCATGCTAGTCAGAGCCGAGGACGATCGTTTTACCACAGCCGAGCAATTCGCCGCGATCGACGACGCACTGGTCGGTGCTCAGGCAGGCACCACACCCTTTTACACGGCTGTGTATGAAGTGCTGGATGGAAACGAGCAGAACCCGCGTATCAAACTATTTGAAACATTCGGTGCATCCATTCAAGCGCTTCGAACTGGCGATGTCGACTTGGTACTAACTGACGGCACTGCCGGGGCTGGCTATGTTGATGCGAATCCCGATGTATTCAAACTCGTCGGTGAGGCCATGGGTTCGGAGGACTTTGGCTTCATCTTTCCAAAGGGCTCAGACTTGGTTGCCCCAATCAATGCCGGTATTGCCAGCATGCGTGAAGACGGTACGTTGGATACACTCAATACAAAGTGGTTTCTGGAATACAAGCTGGGTGAATAGCACAATCTAAAGGATGAGTTCAGGCAAGCACGATAGTGCGCACGACTCGCAGGATTTTCCGTGGTGGCTACTGGCAACGCTTGCTATCGGTCTGTGGCTTGGCTACCGCATCATCAGTGACGAGCTGTATTCTGATGTTTTCCGCATACTGGTAAAAGGTATTGGGGTCACCGTGTTTGTCACGGGTACTGCCTTTAGTCTGGCTAGCCTGCTTGGCTTATTGCTGGCGGCGGCTGTGCTGTCACCGTATCTGATACTGCGACAGACAGCCCGCTTCTATATCGAGATTATGCGCGGCATTCCCATGCTCGTGCTGCTGTTCTACATTGCGTTCGTTGGGGCCCCAGCCATCGTCTCCTTGATTAACTGGCTGTTTGGGCCGCTGATGGACACACCGATGCGCACGCGAGATTTTTCCTTGATGTGGCGCGCCATCATTGCACTGACACTGGGGTACTCAGCATTCATTGCCGAGGTGTTTAGGGCAGGCATCCAGGCAGTAGGTTCAGGTCAAAGGGAAGCTGCTGTATCACTTGGCTTATCGCCGTTGAACCGGTTTAGATACGTGGTTTTTCCCCAAGCATTTCGTACCATACTGCCCCCATTGGGCAATGACTTCATCGCCATGATCAAAGACTCTGCACTGGTATCCGTGCTCGGCGTAGCAGACATCACGCAGCTGGGCAAAATCTATGCAGCAGGCTCGTTTCGTTTCATGGAAACCTACAACGTGGTGGCCTACATCTATTTACTGGTTACCGTCTTGTTGTCACTGGCACTGCGTAAACTTGAAAGGCATTTGCGACAGGCACGGCCCGAGCCTTAAACTCTGGGCGTTAAGCATTATTAATAGTTAAGAGTGGCTGGGACGACAGCGACGCAAACGTTGGATCTCAGCCTCAGACACCGAGCTGCCTATTCCCCAAACCACTGCAGGACAACATTCTCCAGACTGGCTATCTGTATGCGCAGGCAACGGTAGTGTGACTTGTCGAGTGTAATATTGCACACGTAACAACCCACTGATAAGGGATTCGGGGCAGTGGTGTCCAATCGTAAAAACCTCACGCAGACGATGGACTCGCAAGCGACCAAATTCGCTGTCGAGCAATGATCTGACATTTGCCATGAATTGATCGACCAGTTCACTTGAGCAGCAACTGCGGATATGGTCAATATCGCGAAGCCCGATAGTAGCCTGATGAGAAAGATTCTGCCGTATGGACAACAACGTGGCACCATCACGCGCCTCCGGGCACACGTATATTTTTTTGCGTCCGGTATTTTCACGCAGACGGGTCATGTCCACGATTTTTGCTGTCGGTAATCTGTTCGACTGACTACTCATCAATAGATGACTGCCAGATTAATGATTAGGCGAATGCGCGACTGGGTTTTAATGGGAAGCCCTGCAGATGTTCTTGATTGGGCAGGCAAGTCTACCGTGTTAAAAACAATGACGGCAAGTCAAGCATACGATTCGTGACATAGTCAGTTTATTGTCAGCCTTTTGCAGTTTTACGTCATGTATTTGTCGATAATTGCTGCCAACTCAGGGCGATTTTCACGCACTTCATCGTGTGTCAATCCCTCCAATGAATGAGGAAACTTGAGCCACTGATCCGTTTCGTGCAAAAAGTAGTCGGGTATTCGGTCCGTCTTGTTACGGGCCGGTTTGAAGTAAGGCACCGCAACTCGGATATCGTTGGGTGCATTACGTCTTGTCTGTGCCTGCAGTGTCGTGATGATGGCATCAATACTTCGGCCCGTATCGTAGACATCGTCCACTATGAGCAAACGATCATCGGCGCTAATTTTTTTCACCAGGTAATTCATGCTGTAAACCTGAACGTGCTTTGCCTGTTGATCAATTTCCTGATACGACGAAGTTCTCACCGTAATGTGATCAGAATGGATTCCTCGGTAAGCCAGTAACTCCTGCATAGCGATGCCCATCGGTGCGCCACCACGCCACACAGCGACAATGAAACTCGGTACAAACCCGCTGGTATACACCTTGGCAGCCAGCGCAAAAGAGTCTTCCAGCAGTTGCTGGGCATCCAGGTATATTTTCTGACCCATACCGCACAGTTTACCCGTAAATTGACCGCCTTATTTGCCAGGCCATTGTATCAGTGGGTACACTGCGCGCCTCAGCCGTCCCTAACTGCAGCATATCTTCTTGACAGTTCAATCCAAACACTACGTCACAGAGACTGACCTTCTGCACGATGCCTACAAACTCGGCGTACAAATAGCGCAGAGCGGGTTCCGGCCTACATTCATTGTCGGTTTATGGCGCGGTGGTAGCGTGGTCGGAATTGCTGTACAGGAATGCCTGCAGTACATTGGTATTCCTACCGATCACATTGCCATCCGTACTTCCTATCGCGGTCTGGCCAGCTACCAGCAAATGGTCAACAACCCAGATGACGAAATTCGCATCCATGGGACGCAATATTTGCTGGACACGCTTGATCGAGACGATGCCTTGCTTATCGTTGATGATGTGTTCAGCTCTGGGTTAACTGCCAGTGCTGTTATTCGCCGTTTGACAGCCAGACTGAAGAACAATATGCCCCAGCACGTGAGAATTGCTGTGCCGTGGTACAAACCATCGCACAATCGAACCACACTGACACCGGACTACTACTTGAACACCACGGACGAATGGCTTGTTATGCCCTACGAACTGAGTGGGCTCACTCACCAGGAAATCATGGCCAATAAACCGTGGATGAAGTCAATTCTAAATAGCCTGGACAATGCCTGCGACAATGACTAACAGTATCGGTGTTTTTCTCAAAGGCCTTGCCATGGGTGCGGCCAACGTCATTCCGGGTGTGTCTGGTGGTACGATTGCACTGATTACTGGTATCTATGAACGGTTAATCAATGCCATCAAACAATGTGATCTCACGGCCATTAAGCTTTTTTTCAGTGGACAGTTCAAGGCACTGTGGGAACATGTTGATGGTCGCTGGCTCACCACCCTGCTGGCAGGTGTTGCTGCCAGTATAATTTCGCTGGCCCGATTATTCGAATACCTGTTAGCCGAGTACGAGCGCTACACAATGGCCTTTTTCTTCGGTTTGATTCTATTGTCCATTGTTTATGTGGCCAGGCAAGTCACTCGCTGGGACACGGGCTCTATGGCAGCATTGTTAGTGGGCACAGTCATCGCGATCAGTATTGCGCTACTGGCACCAGCCTCGGAAAACGACAATAGTCTTTACGTTTTTCTGTGCGGCGTCATGGCCATCAGTAGCATGATTCTACCAGGGCTCTCAGGTTCTTTCGTGCTGATACTCATGGGCAACTACGCATTGGTTCTGGGTGCAATCAGTTCGTTCTCATTGGACATTCTGATTCCTTTAGCACTGGGCTGCGCGTTCGGACTGGTGGTGTTCTCGCATATACTGGCTTGGGTTTTCAAGCGCTATGCCAACCAGACGCTAGCGCTGATGACAGGATTTGTTATCGGCTCACTGGTGGTCATCTGGCCGTGGAAATCGGCGATCACCCGAACCGTTGAGCGCATTGGAAAACCGCCCAGAGAGGTGGTTACCAGCTATGACTGGTTTATGCCACAACTACAGGCAGCAACCACCTGGGTTGCTATTGCACTCATGATAGCGGGTGCATTGGCGATATGGCTGATGGAACGCTTCGCATCTGATCAGCACTGATTGTTATTCAGCGAATTGGACCATGAAGACTTGTACATTCCCCACAGCTCAGGACGCCTGAATTCGAAACAACCCAGAGCCACAACCACCCCATTGTTGTCGTAACGCCGACCTCCCTCTACAAAAATTCGGCCAAGTTGCCTTGCCCGGCCACGCAGTACGGCATGCACCTGCGCAGCCTTGCGCGCATCCATACGCGATGCATCACCTTGTGTCTGCGCAACCAGCGCATAGATCATGATCTGGTCCATGACACGAATAGGATTGCGACGATACAGGGTGCGAGCGGCCGAGCGCGAGAAACTCGCTGCGCCTGTGGCACTGTCAGAGGCGGCAAATTCAATGAAACTGACAGTGGACCATTGTCCGTAGCGCTGCAATAGGTCTCTGGCAGCCAGTTCTAATTCAAGATCGAATTCGTTAAACGATACGATACATTGACCGTTGGATTCACTGGCAGAGCAACTACTGCTACCGGTTGCCATAGCCCTAATATTTGGACACTGGCATTTAACATGATTGCCCGACGCGTGAGTCACAATCAACGTCATCATCAAACCTAACAACAATCGGTATCTTTTCCAGTTCATGTCACTGCTCTGTTCACGACGTCGGGCGGCAGCCATAAAGCTTACGTCTGCCGGTTTGCGGGTCTATATTTTCCCAAGGCATTGGGTTATCACCAACTTGCCAGGTGCCGCTATTGTCAGATGTTGGCATATCCTCAGCAATAACAGAGGCTGTTGGTTTCCAGGTAACGCTAATCAGTGATGCGTGTTCAATCGGGCTATCAGGCGGCGATGGATCGCACTCAATACAGGCCACATTCGCCTGGCAAAATTGGCTGAACAATACACCTTGCTGACCTGTGCTGGCTGGGAACTTCAAGTTGTTTAAAAACCGCTCTTCATCCGAACCTTTAACAGCATCCAGAAAAACGGATAAACCATTTGTCAGCTCCCACAGATGGGTAAGTTCACCCAAAGGCATCGGCAGCGTATTGGCGTGACCACCTTTCGCCGTGGTATCCCCAGGCTTAAACGGTATAAAAAAATACACCAGCACTAGCAGCGCACAAACGGCCACCACAATGCTTGATAATATCCAGGGCCTATAAACCTGCCAACGCGTGTTCGTATTGGCCCGTTGCAAACCTGACAAGCTGTGGATCTCAGCAATCAATTTCTTACTATCGTGATCCCAGCGTGCCTGCCCATCACTCACCGTGAATGACTGCACATCTAATAACCAGTCAAGACTGCCCAGTGATTGCCGGTCTGGTAGTTGCACACCGGGCAATAAAATCGGCATAACCGGAATCCCCATCGACCGGGCTGTATTGAGCTCGAATACCAGGATGTCTTCCTCGGCGTGGTCATCTTGCGCCGTAACCTCGGCTCGGCGCACAAGCTCGGCTGTCCACTGTTTACCCATTACCGCAAGCACTACGTCGGTGTTGCTTAACTGCTGGTCAAGCTGTTCTTTCCAGTAACGTCCTGGCGCCAGGTCATCAATATCGTGAAACACCTGATCGTTGCCAAACTCGCGCGCCACACAATCAGCCAGACGCCCCACATAACCTACATCATCAGCACGACGATAACTCAAAAATATCACTGGGCGGTCTGCTCCTGTTTGAAACTTAACGCCATCACAAGACCGAACGTGCCGACAGACGTTTGGTATCTTCACGCCTGGATTGTACAAACAGAAAAACCAACAGGGTGCCTAGCACGACACTGACCCACGCCGTGGGAAGAGCGGTGCCATCGTGTAGCAAACTAATGGAGACAGCCGCCAGGCTGGCCGTGGTTTGTTCGATGCCACTGAGCATGGCCGACGCGGTGCCCGCCTGCCCGTCTATTGATCGCAATGCACGCGACGGGGCGACAGCAAACAGGGGTCCCATGCCCAATGTCATGACCATAAAAGCACCAGTGATGCTTACCGAGGTTACTCGATCAGAGAGTATGATCAGGCTCAGCATGAGTGCACCCAGGACGGTCACTATCACACCCAAACGCAGTAGACGCATAGCTTCCCAATGATCAGCCAGGCGGGCGGCAAACAAACTCCCGAGAAAAAAGGTCAGCACAATACTGCCCTGATAGTATCCGAAGTGGTTCGGCGCGACACCCAGCATATCAATCAATAAAAACGGTCCACCGGTGACGAACATGTATACCAGTCCGAGCGCCACGCCCAGCATGGCAGTGTGCGTCATGAAATCTGAGGTTCTTAGCAAGCCAGCATAGCCCGACACAATACGCTTGACATTCAGCGCAAAAACATCCGGTGTACTCGACTCATGCAAAAGGCGCCCAACACACAGTAACGCCAACAGAGCCATCGCACTGATCACATAGAAGTTAGTCTGCCAGCCAAAAGCCACGTGCAAATACCCACCCACAATAGGCGCAGCGGCAGGGGTGATGGCAATGACCATCCCCAACAGAGCCAACGCCTTTACCTGTTCTTTCTCGGTGTACAGATCTTTGATAATTGCCAGCCCAACCACGGCTTCGGCTGCAGCGGCAAGACCCAGTAATACACGGGCAACTATCAGCTGATTAATAGTCTGTGCTGCTGCACACCCCAAACTCAGCACAGCAACAGCGGCCAGCGACCACATCAAAACCGGTTTGCGGCCAAACCGATCCGATAAAGGGCCATGAACTAACTGTGCGAGTCCAAAAGCCAACATATTCAAACTAATGGTGAGTTTGACCTGTGTGGGCGTGGTATCGAACCACACGGCCAGGTCCGGCAAGCTGGGTGTGTACATGTCGGTGGACATGATGCTGACACTGGAGGCCAGTACCAGTATGCCTACCACCAGCCCTATGCGGTTTTCGCTTCGGGCCGGCGCAGGTGAAGCCAGATCTTTAGACATGGCAGCATAAAACTCTATGAAACAGGGGCGCACAAAGTACGCCCTTATTCACTACATTGCCAGCGCTTTCTCAATGACCACAGCAGACCAAGCACCTTCGGGTTCTTTGCTGATGACCGGATCAGAGCCCCCAGAGAGTAATGTTTGAACAGTACGCTCGTAGTCGGCCACGTTCAGCGAGCCATCACTGCCTTCAGTCAGCTTGTTGATTTCCCGAACCATGCGTTGCTGATGCTTCTCTGTTTGCGCACCGCTGGCATCATTTTCGAGCACAATGTCTGCTGCCTCATCCGGATTCTCTCGGGCGTATTCCCAGCCCTTCATGCTGGCAGCGACAAAACGAGCCATCTTGTCGACAAACGCCTCGTCCTGCAGGTTCTCTTCCAGTACATACAGCCCGTCTTCCATGGTAGATACGCCCTGGTCTTCATACTTGAACACCACCAGATCGTCTTCAGCAATACCGGCATCAATGACCTGCCAATACTCGTTGTAGGTCATGGTGGAAATGCAATCAGCCTGCTTCTGCAGCAGCGGGTCAACATTGAATCCCTGCTTGAGCACAGTGATTCCATCGTCACCGCCTTCAGTGGGGATACCCAGCGCTGACATCCAGCTCAGGAACGGATACTCATTACCGAAAAACCACACGCCGAGTGTGCGGCCACGAAAGTCCTCAGGGGAGGTAATGCCAGTTTCTTTTAAACAGGTGAGCATCATGCCTGAGCGTGCAAACGGTTGTGCAATGTTAACCAGCGGGACGCCTTTTTCACGACTGGCTAGCGCCGATGGCATCCAGTCAACTATGACATCAGCGCCACCACCCACAATGACCTGTGGAGGCGCAATGTCTGGGCCACCGGGTTTGATCGTGACATTCAAATCAGCCTCGTCATAAAATCCCTTGTCCTGTGCCACGTAGTAACCGGCAAACTGGCCCTGGGTCACCCATTTTAATTGCAACGTCACATCATCGGCAGCCAATGCCGTCATGGAAGCCCCTGCCAGGGTACTAGCCAACAGGGCGACTCCGGCAGCGTGTTTAAGTCTATTCATATTTATAATTTCTCCGGGTTCTCTGTGGAGTTGTTAACTCCTTATGGATGGATGCCAAAAGGTAAACACCCTTTCTGTCAGTGCTATTGCACCGTAAAACAACGAGCCTGCTAACGCCGCTACAGCGATTTCGGCCCAGACCATATCCACGTTCATACGGCCAACTTCTGTTGATATTCTAAATCCCATGCCCACCGTAGGCGTTCCAAAAAACTCCGCCACGATGGCACCAATCATGGCCAACGTGGAATTGATTTTAAGTGCATTGAAGATGAACGGCAGTGCCTCTGGAATGCGCAGCTTGAACAAGCTTTGCCAGTAGCTAGCAGCATAGGTTTTCAGCAGGTCATGCTGCATTGGCTGCGCGGCTGCCAGCCCAGCAACCGTATTAACCAGCATGGGAAAGAAGGTCATGATGATAACCACCGCTGCCTTGGACGGCCAGTCGAATCCAAACCACATGACCATGATCGGCGCAACACCAACGATTGGGAGCGCCGACACCAGATTGCCAATGGGGAGTAAGCCTTTTTGCAAAAATGGCGAGCGGTCAATCAGGATAGCCACGACGAAACCGGCAGTACAGCCAATGACATACCCGATCAACACCGCTTTTAGAAAAGTCTGCTTAAAGTCTGCCCATAACGTTGCGGTGGAGCTCGCGAATCGCTCTGCAATCAGACTCGGGGACGGCAGTAAAACCTGTGGCACATCCAAGCCGCGTGTCAATAGCTCCCACAGGATCAACAACCACACACCGAATAGGACCGGAATGGCAATGCCCAGGACACGCTTGTAAAGTGTTGACAAGGTGTCGATGGCAGCCAGTTGCTCGACACACGCCCAGGCCAGTAACCAGGCGGCCACAACCTGTAACCAAAAGCCTGCAGGTGGCGCTGACGCATCAACAGTGCTAATAAGATACCAGGCAGCAGCAGCAGACACATAGCCTGTCACCAGCGCAGCTGACAGCCGAGACTTGGTCAATAACCAGAACGACAACAGAGCAGCGACGGCGATGCCCAGGCCAGTTAACCAATAGGCGTGCAGCAAAACGCTGATGATGCCGAACACGCTGGCTCCGGGTAACAACAAGCGTTCCATTGGTCGGTAGGCGAACGCGCGTGTCATCGCTGCATTAGCCATGTGCACCGGCTCCTCGCTCAAGTCCCAGTCGACGATTTACCCACGTGCCAATCCAACCGATCACGACCACCAGTAGCGCCGCCAGAATGGATGCCACGACCAGGGCTGACCAAATTTGAATGGTTTGTCCGTAGTAGGAGCCAGCCAACAAGCGAGCACCTAGACCCGCTACGGCACCCGTAGGTAGTTCAGCCACAATCGCGCCGACCAGCGCTATTGCCACGGCTACTTTCATGCTGGTAAACAGATACGGCAAAGAAGTTGGCAGACGTAATTTGAAAAACGCCTGCGTTCTGGAGGCGCTGTAAGTACGCATCAAATCGACATAATGAGTATCCGGGGAATTCAACCCCTTGACCATACCAACGGCGACCGGGAAAAAACTCAGGTACATGGAAATGAAGGCCTTGGGTAAAAGACCCTGCACACCAATAGCATTGAGTACCACGATAATCATCGGTGCAATGGCCAGGATAGGGATTGTTTGCGAGGCGATTATCCATGGCAACAGACTCTTGTTCAGCGCCTCGTTATAGACAATAGCCACTGCTAGCAAAATGCCTAACATCGTACCCATGGCAAAACCTAGCATGGCCGATGACAGTGTGATACCGGCATGAAAGATCAGCGAACGCTTGGAGGATATTTTTTTCTTAACCGTGGTATTGATGATTTCTTCAACCACCTGATGCGGCGCTGGCAGCACCGGGCGTTCTTGTTTCATTGTGTTGCTCAACATAGCCATTGTGGATGGCGATGTGCCGGTGCGTTGCGCCACACTCTTTTCCCAGGCCATATTCATCAGTGCAGCACCGACATACCACAGCACAACAATAGCCAGAACCACGCTCATCACCGGTACGAAAGACGAGCCTGCGCGCGCACTCATTCCTGGTGCCACTCAGGCAACCTCATCATAGCTGTGCCCAGCACGCAGACCATCACGCACACGATTGGCAATGGACAAAAATTCGGGTGTTTCGCGAATCGATAAGTTACGATCCGGTGGCAGGTCGCTGTTGATAATGTCGTGAATGCGGCCTGGACGAGGTGACATCACCACAATACGGTTGGACAGAAACACCGCCTCGGGTATGGAGTGTGTGACAAACACAACGGTCTTATTGGTCTTGGCCCACAGTTGCAGTAGTTGTTCGTTAAGATGATCGCGAACAATTTCGTCCAGCGCGCCAAACGGCTCGTCCATCAGCAATAGGTCCGATTCAACCGCCAAAGCTCGTGCGATAGATGCTCGTTGTTGCATGCCACCTGAGAGCTGCCAAGGGTACTTGCGTTCAAAGCCTGCCAAATTAACCAGTTCCAAATTACGCTCTACACGTTCGTTGATCGCGCTGCGCCCCAGGCCCATGATCTCCAACGGTAACGCCACGTTCTTCGCAATCGTACGCCAGGGATATAAGGACGCTGCCTGGAACACATAACCATAAGCGCGCGCCAGTCTGGCTTGTTCCGGACTCATGCCGTTGACATCAATGGAACCTGCCGTGGCTTTTTCCAGATCAGCAATAACCCGCAGCAAGGTTGTTTTACCACAGCCCGACGGACCGATGAACGAGACAAAGTCACCGCGATTGATCGACAGGTCGATGTTGCTCAATGCGTGTACATCGCCATCACTGGTCGGAAAGGTTAGCGACAGATTATCTATGGCTATGACCGTATCAATAGCTGTATCGCTAGCCGTATTATTGGCTCTCTCATTGGCTCTCTCATTGGCCCTCTCATCGGCCGTACTACTGTCCGTACTCTCAGTCGTATCAGTCAT
>CALKXZ010000320.1 GCA_938003775.1 uncultured Granulosicoccus sp.
TGGCATCAACAGCGTTGTCCACGTTACCCATAACAATCGTCGTATCGTGAACTGAGTTGATTGAATAATGAATACTCAGGCGGTTTCGTGTTGCAATGTTATCTGCATTGGTCAGCGTGACTGATATTTGCGAATCTTCACTAAGCCATCGACAGGGGACTGTGTTGGCGCAATCCACAGCTAGACCTGCACCACCAACAACGGTTCCGTCAACATTGGATAGGTTGGGTGTGGGGTTGGCGCTCGGACTGTCAGCGAATATCGTATTGCCCGGTGCTGTATTGTTTAGGCCGGATGGCTGAACGATAGGTGTTGTTGCTGAGGGTGGTGCGGCACTTTGTGGCGTAGCGACTGTACCAGCCATATTGCTAGTCACAGCAGGTGATAAACCCTGGGGTATTGCAACATTAGGTGGCAATGCACCTGCTTGCTGAATGGGTGTTGTTATGACAGGTGTGACACCGCCGTTTGTGGGTATCTCTCTGTACACTGTTTCTGTGCAAGCACTGGTGAATATGGATCCGGTTAAGATCCATACCGAGTACGTAAGGTGTTGGCGCATGCGGCGCTCCGTTGTGAATCAGTCGAACAATTTGTCGTCCGTTCTGCGCATCTTTGAAGCGTTTCACACAGGTGTTACGGTTATATACGATCAAGGTTGTTTCATAAAGAGCACAGCGTGTTGTTTGGCTTTGCATGATTAACACAAACTACTCTTGCAAGTGCAACGCTTACAAACTAGCCTGGACTATTCATGAGACGTCTGATTGTCGCGTAGGACCCTGTGACTGTAGGGAATTTAGCGAGCGAGCGGATTACAGATTGTATTTCCGAGTGAGTGAAATTTCCTACAGTTGCAGGGGACAAGCGAGAGTTAGGCATTTTCATGAACAATCCAGACTTGGAAAGTAACCAATTGTCTGTTTGGACTCATCCCGACTGAACCCGTGTTGGTGCAATGCTTGCCACAGTACAAGCATGAAATTGTTATTGTTGCCGGTATTTTTCTCTCTGACGCTCATTCTTACGTTTACTCGTGCAGGCTATGCCGACAGCGACGGCAGCATCCAGTCATTGGTAGACATCGAAACCGCAGTCACCAAATTCGTACTATCACAACAGGTTTTGCCGGATAAAACGTCAGTGCAGGTGAGATCTTTAGACGCTCGACTACGGCTAACCCAGTGTGGCGAGGAGTTGCAAACGCAATGGTCGCCGGGAAGTCGCTCAATTGGTCGAGTCACTGTTCAGACTCTATGTAATGGTCCGACGCCTTGGCGCGTACATGTACAAGCAACTGTTACCTTGGAGGGATATGTGTGGGCGCTGGGGCGCTCTGTTCAGCGAGGTGATGTTCTGAACAAAACGCTATTGACCAAGAAGAAAGTTGTTTTGGGCAGAAATAACATTGCGCTCACCGCCAGCGGTAATCCGATAATCGATATTGAACCCTGGTTAGGCTATGCGTTTGCACAGCCCGTAGCCGTGGGGAAAATACTGACAGATCGTGTTCTCAAGCGCTCCAACCTTATTAACAAGGGCGAGAAAGTGACTATCCGACATCAGTCCTTGGGGCTTGAACTGCGCACATTCGGTGTTGCTCTGGACAGTGGCACGATGGATCAGCGTCTTCAAGTGAGAAACAGCTCGTCAGGTAAGGTTGTTGAGGTTGTGGTTGTGGCCCGTGGACTTGTGGAAATTGTCCGCTGATCGTGAGTAGTGCTAACGACATTCTTATGAATAAGCCCACAGCGAAAAAAAGCGATCACGCATTAATGAACGCATCAATAAACGCATTGACAAATTGAATACTTGATACGCAAACAGTCGAATTTATCGGTCATTGAAGTTGACCAGAGAATCAATACGAGGCTGCAGCATACACAACCCAGGAGTCATGAATATGATTAACAACCCTAAGGTTCCAGCGCCTAAAAACAACACTGAGCATATCAAAGTTGCCAGAGAAGTCGGCGAACTAGTCACGGAGCTACTAAAAGTGCTTGATGAGGAATATGCACTGATCGAATCCTCTTCACCAGAACGCTTGACTGCTCTCGTACAGCAAAAAGACACGATTCTGCACACTATTACTGCTAGAGGACAGGTGTTGTCTACTCTATTTGAGCAGGCCAGTGACAATCCCGAAGTTGGTAGGCTTATGCAGCAAGTGCGTCAGTGTCGCGATCTGAACGAGCGCAACAAATCCGTGGCTCATGTGCAACTTAGCCACACGAGGAAGAGTTTGGAGATGCTCAGATCCTTGATGAATCTAAATGACGTACCCGTATATGGCGCAACAGGAGAGATCACTGTAGCGCGTGAAAAGCGGGATTTTGGAAGCGCCTAATATTGTTGGTTGTGCTAAATCTGCTAAACGCCTGAGCTCGCCTTGTCTGTTGATAATGACAAGACGAGCTGTTTTTTTCGTTCCTGCATGTCATCCCCTAGGGGCGGACCCAATTGATACCTGAAAAACCGTTGTGTGAAAATATTCAGGCAATCTTTGGCGCTGAGCGATAGGCCTGCCATAAGCGCTGTATGTTCTCCGAGGACTGTTGTTGGGCCTCTTGATCGACAGTCGGTAGCACAGGATCGTTTTGAGATGTGTGCGTTTCATTGTTCTCAGCCTGCGCTGATCCCGCAGGTTGCGTCAGTCGCAAGTGATTAGTTGAGTACTGACTCGCTGGCAAAGCCATGGTATCGGTATTGCCAACCTTCGTAGTTTGAGTCGTCACGGCGGGACTGGCGACACTGACAGGCTGCACGTCAGAGAGTGCGCGAATAAGAAATTTCGGCACATAAGATCCCGGCTTCATATCAATAATAATGGTGGTATCGGGATGCTGCAGGTAATAGGTGTCCAGTGAGTGACGTAGGCGTTTGGCCAGCACTCTGACCGAGGGGTCAGTTTGTGGATCAAAACTCGCGGGTTTACCCAGTGCTTCCAAGCCAACAGTAAAGGCTTTGATGCGCCGTGTGTTGCCCAACTGCGTCTGCTCAACAACATATTTGAGAAATGCTGACATCTGCGGTGAGGCAGAGAATTTATCCGTACCCAATATGGCGTTGAGTGCAGCTGTTATGTCTGCATTACTGATTTCAGTTTGTTCGTATGTGTTGTCCACTGCAGTGTTGTTCATCATGTATCTCGCTGATTAAATGCCACGTTTGGCACGGGTGTAAACAGAAGGAGCAAGATCAGGACGAGGTGTGTCTAATTGTTACATCATGAAGCATGTTTCATGAGGCTAGTTCGTTGTTCAGCCAGCGTTTATGCGGCCTGTAGGGTTGTTAGTTGTAACTGTTATATAGCCAGCTGTCTCAGTTAATTGCACGAAGTAACGTGGGTAACACAATGTATCAGTGGGGGTTTCTTGACGTTAACTGGCCATGTGACGGTTTACGGATACCGGTTGGTCAAATCTTCGACACAGCCATGCGAAAGCGCTCTTGCCTGGCTGTCTCGTGTAACGGTATGCAACCCTAGAAACCCTCAGTGTTCTCTTTATGTCGCCGTCAATTTGTGAACACGCATGCGCGTGCACACAATTTAAGATTGAGAACAGACAAGATGCTGATACTGACCAGGCGAGTAGACGAGCGAATTTTCATCGGTGATGACATTACTCTATGCGTCCTTGATATAGAAGGAAACCGAGTTCGCCTGGGCTTGGAAGCGCCCAAAAACATTGCCATTTTGCGCGAAGAGATACACCAGAAGTACACCGCAGAGGCATCTAACGAGCCACAACACGATGCGCTGGACCAGGGTAAGCGATCCGCCTGACGCTTCGCGATATAACCTAATTGTGCGTCGTGTTTAAGCCAGCGTTGTCTGGCTTTGCTCAGCCGGTTGTGTTGGACGAGCATCAATGGGCGTTCGGGTAGCAGCAGGTGGTGAGGGTTTGCGGAGCTCTATAACCAATAAGGCTAGCAGGGTGCCAGCTACCGCAGCGACGATATCGATCGGGTCGTAAACACCTGTGTACAGTTCACAGCCGATTGTGCTAGCCAACAAAAGCGCGCTGGTGGCGGTGTACATGAGTCGTCCGGCACCCAGAACTGCGAAGCACGCTAACGTGTGAGCAAACGTGTGGATAAAGGATGGAAAGCTGTCAAGGAAAACCGGCGGTAGCCAGAGTCTCGGAGCCGGTAGGCTGGGAAAATAAAATTCCAAGCCGATGCCCTGCGGACGAAGCAGTGCAAAGAAGAGTAACCCTGCGAACAGGCTCACCGCGGCTAAACCAGCCATCTGTAGTCTATGTTGAAGCATGATAATCC